>NZ_JCABYM010000143.1:48969-190807 GCF_059499385.1 Limnoglobus sp.
GGAGCGGAGCGCGGGGCCGCCCGCGCTCCGCTCCGAAGACTCCGCCTCGCGGCTAAACGGTCACTTCCCCTGGTTCCAGTAGATGCGGCAGTTCCCCGTCGCCCGGCCGACGGCGACGATGTCCGGCTTCCCGTCGCCGTTCAGGTCGCCGACGGCCAGGTCCTCGACCGCCACGCCGCCGTCTTCGAGGACGTACCGGTCCCACTCGCGGGCGCTCCCCTTCGGCTGGTAGAGCCGGATGCCGCGGCGGTCCGTGAACGTGTCGCCGAGCTTCGGGTTCGGGTCGTCCCGCACGCCGAGCACGACCGTGTCCCCCGGCTCGTTGGCGAAGTTGGCGAACTTCACCGCGTGGCCCCACCGGAGCTTGTTGTCCAGAACCATGTGGACGGGGGACTTGGCGAAATCGTTGTAGAAGTTCAGGACCAGCTCGTTGCCGTGCCACGGCTGGACGGTCGCGAGCGTCGAACCCAGGACGGCCATCGTCCCGCGGGCGATCTCGCTGGCCCCGCGGCTGCCCTTCTTGTCCTTCTGGTTTCCCTGGTGGTAAAGCCGGGTCGAGTACTTGCCGTCATTGTAGTCCACCAAGCTAATCCCCTCGTAGCTCGCCGTAGCGAACAGGGCCGTCGGGTACTCCGTGCCGACCGGGCAGAAGTTGTGAACGACGTGCAGGGTGTCCGACAGAACGGTCGGCTTCCAGTTCCCTGACTTCTTCGGGTCGGCAGGGATCGCATAGCCGAGGACGCGGACCGGTCGGCCGTCGAGCCAGTTCCGCTCCCTCGTGGCGTCGCGGCCCATGAGCGGGGCCATGACGATCTCCTTCTTGCCGTCACCGTTGACGTCGAACGCCTGGACGCGATGCACCGTCGGCTCGTCGCACGCGATCGGGTGCATCGTCCACTCGTCGTCGAGCGACTTCCCCCGCTTCAGCCACTGGAGCGTCCCGGGGTTCTTCGTGTCGAACGGCTTCCAGCCCGCGCCGATGACCAACTCCAGGTCGCCGCCGCCGTCGATGTCGAGGGCGCAGATGCAGACGTTGTCCGGCTTCGTCTTGCCGTCGAGAATGACCCGCTTCTTCCACGTCGGGTTCTCGTACCAGACGACCTTGTGCTGATCGACCACGACGACGTCCGACTTCTTGTCGCCGTTCAGGTCTTCGAGGATCACGGCGTACCCGATCTTCAGGGCCGTGTCGATCTCCTGCCACTTGAACTTCGGGAACCCGACCGGCGGCGGCGGGGCGTCGGCGAGCTTCGGCTCGCCGGCCCGACCGGTCGTGCCGGTCGTCAGGATCGCGAAGAGGGCGGCGACGGCCCAAATTGTGGCGGACCTCATCCGAATCTCCTGAGTGTGTTCTAAATTTCGAGCGGTTGCACCTTCGCCAACCGGCACAGCTTTCCTAGCCGCTACGACCGAAAATGTCGCAACCGGCGGACAACCGCTTGACCCGCGGGAGAGTGCCGGGACAATGAACGCAGGTCGCCATCATGGCGGGTTGCGGGCCGCGGGGCAAGAACTTCTCGGACCGGAGACAGTGGATGTCGGTACGCTCGTCTTCCAGGCCGGCCCGCGAGTGGCTGTTGCTCGTCGTCGCCCTCGTCGTCGTCGGGGTCGTCGTCGTCCCGTTGTGGCAACTCACCGGGTCCGGCGAGACGCGGGCCGAGTTCCTGGCGAAGTGGACGCCGGAGCGCATCGCGAAGCTGCTCCTCGGCCCCGAACAGGTCGCGTGCTACCTCTGCTTCGTCTGGGCCGGACTTGTCTTGGTGTTCCGCTACCGGGAAGTGATCCGTCAGCGGGCCGCGTTCCGTCTCGAACTCCTCCCGACGGACGAAGGGGCGCGAATTCTTCCCGAGGACGCCCGGCCCCTGTCCCGTAAAGTCGATCAAGTTTCCAGCCGCGGCGGGCCGTACATCCTGGCGAACATGATCCGCCTCGGCCTCGGCAAGTACGCCGTCAGCAAGTCGGCCCCGGACGTGGCCGAGGTCGTGCGGAACCAGGCGGACATCGAGTACGGCCGGCTCGTCGCCAGCATGGGCGGCCTCGTCAGCTACCTCGCGTGGGCGATCCCGGCGATCGGCTTCATCGGCACGGTCCGCGGCCTCGCCGGGTCGTTCGGCCTCGGCGGCGTGCAAGACATCGACAACGCCACGTTCCTCCGCGTGGCGACCGACCAGCTCAAGATCGCGTTCGACTGCACGCTCGTCGCCCTCGTGCTCAGCATCCTGCTCATGTACCTGTTGCACTCGGTCCAGCGGTCGGAAGAGACGCTCGTGATCGACTGCCAGGAGTATTGCCAGGAACACTTGCTATTGCGGCTCTACGATCCGAAGGCCGACGGGGAGAAGCATTGATGTTCGGATTCGGCAGCGCGAAACGAACCGAGAAGCCCGGCGGCGACCGGGCGAAACTCGTCGGCGTCGATCTCACCTCCTCGCGGACGCGGGCGATTGCCGTCGCGGGTGGGCATCTCAACCCTGTCACGCTGGATTCTCAGACCGACGAATTGCCACTTTTCATCAACCTCGAGCGCCGCTCGCCGGACGTGGGCCGCGCCGGGTACGCCGTCTGCCGGACGCTGCCGCACCTCGTCTGCTCGAACTACCTCGCCCAGCTCGGCACGGCCCGCGAGTGGCGCGGCCAGCGGGTCGCGCTCACGCCGGAGGCGGCGGTCCTCGTCACGCTCGAAAAGCTCCGCGGCCCACTGACGGCCGAGGCGGACGGCTTCGCGCTCGTGCTGCCGCCGTACCTCGCGGCCGCGCAGGTGAAGGCGGTCCGCGAACTGGCGGCGCGGGCGAAGCTGCCGCTCGTCGGCACGGCGTCGGCCCCGCTCGCGGTCGCGGCCCACCGCGCGAACGCGGTCTTGAACCCGATGAAGGTGGTCGGCGAACCGAAGACCGGCGAGCAATCGTCGTGGGTCGTGCCGATCCGCCCGCAGGCCGGCGGGCCGGGGGCGGTCGTCGTCGTGGACGTGGACGAGTACGCCCTGTCCGCCGCCGTCGTGAACGTGCAGCCCGGCGAGGTCCGCCTGCAAACCCTCGCCGCGTGGCCGCGGGCGTCGTTGAAGCTGTGGAAGGACCGGCTCATCGACGCGATTTCCGACCGCTGCGTGCGGCTCTGCCGCCGCGACCCCCGCGACTCCGCGGCGGCGGAGCAAGCCCTTTTCGAGCAACTCGATTCTGCCCTCGACCGCGTGCGGCACGCCCAGCCGGTGACGCTGACCGTGCGGGCCGACAAGTGGTTCCAGGACATCGTGCAACAGCCGACGGACTTCGATTCCCACTGCGCCGCGCTCGCGAAGCTTGCCTCCGAACAATTGCGCGACCTGCTCGCGTCCGCGAACCTGCCGCCGCGGGCCGTGTGGCTGACCGACGCCGCCTCACGGCTGCCCGGCCTGACGGCCGCGATCTACCAGACCTCGGCCGAGCAAACGGAGGTCGCTGTCCTACCGCCGGACGCCGCGACGGAGGCGGCGGCCGCGTTGCATTCGCGCTGGCTCGCCGCGACGCTGCCGCGCGTTCATCTGGACGGCGTGATCGGGTGGGACCAACAAACCAATAAGCCGAAGACGGAAGCAAGAAGTCAGCGGTCCGTGTGACCCGACTTCCGAAGTCCGGCTTCGACTTCGGAAGTCCGTGCGCGGGTGAGGCGTTTGCCGATCAGATGAAAGCCCCGGCCCGGTTCGACTTCCGAAGTCGAAGCCGGACTTCGGAAGTCAGGTACAACCCATGATCCGCAACCGGCACAAGCCGCCGCAACTCGTGAGCATGTGGATGCTCGACGTGTTCTGCTGTGCCCTCGGGTGCGTCACGCTCCTGTGGCTCGTCAGCAACCGCGACGCCGCGCAGGAGGCGCAGCGGAACAAGGCCGCCATCACCGAACTTCAGTCCACACGCTCGACACTCCTCGCCACGACGCAGGATCTCGAATCGACCCGCCGCAGCCTGAACGCCGAGATCGACAACCTGAAGGCCAAGCTGATCGCCACCACGACCGAACGGGACGCGACGGCCACGAGCCTCGCGGTGGCGAAGACCGACATCGCCAGCCTGGAGACGAAGCTCGCGAAGTCCGTCATCCAAAGCGTGACGCTGGAGGAACAGCTTCTCAAGAAGCAAAAGGAATCGACCGACCTGACGAAGCAACTTGCCACCCTCTCGCTGTCGGCCGAGGAGTTGCAGAAGTTGCTCCGCGACAAGGAAACGGAACGGCAAGACCTGGCGCTGAAGGCGAAGAAGGCGGCGGAGCAGCTCGACGACGCGGACGCTCGCATTCGGGCCATCACGAAGGCGAACGACGACGCGAAGGCCGACCTCGCCGCCATGCGGAAGACCGGCGACGAACTCGCGTCCGCGAAGGCCGCGCAACGCGACTTGCAGAAGAAGCTCGACGACGCGAACGTGAACATCGTGGACCTGCAAGGGGACAAGAAGAAGCTCGCCGACAAGTACGACAAGCTGCGGATCGAGACGGACGCGAAGTTCGCCGGCATCGCGATGACCGGCCGGCGGGTGGCGTTCGTCGTGGACATGTCCGGCAGCATGAAGTTGCTCGACGACAAGACGGCCGCCCCGGAGAAGTGGCCCACGGTCGTGGAGACGCTCACGAAGGTGATGCGGAGCCTGCCGGACCTGGAGCAGTTCCAGATCGTCGTCTTCTCCCGCCAGGCCCGCTACCTGTTCGGCTCCGGCGGGTGGCAGCGGTACGCGGGCGAAGAAACACTCGCGGCCGTTCGCGAGAAGTTGTTGGCCGAAGACCCGGTCGGCGACACGAACGTGTACGACGCGTTCGACCTGGCTTTCCGGCTGAAGCCGCTCGGCCTCGACACCGTCTACTTCTTCTCGGACGGCCTGCCGACGAGCGGGGCCGGCCTGCCGGCCGACTTCAAGACCCTCTCCGACGCCCAGCGGTCCGAGGCCCTGACGAAGCACGTCCGCCAGACGCTGCGGACGGTCTGGAACCCGGAACGGGACGCGAAACGGGTGAAGATCAACTCGATCGGCTTCTTCTTCGAGAACCCGGAAGTCGGGGCGTTCCTGTGGGCGCTGTCCCGCGACAACGCCGGCAGCTTCGTCGGCATGAGCAAGCCGTGATTCACCGCACGAGTTGTCGAAACGGCTCGCCTAACACCTCCTCGATCCGCGGCGTCACGCCCCAGAACTGTCTCATCCCACGGTATTCTTCGACGAACTGCGGCTCGCCGGCCTTTCCCGTTCGCACGGCCCGGATCATCAGGTTGCGGGCCGTGTGCTCCGGGCTGACGAACTCGACCACGTCCACCCGGTAGCCCATGATCCGCAGCGCCAGCGCGCGGAACGAGTCGGTCACGAGGTCGGCCGTCCGCTCGTGCAGGATGCCGTGCCGCAGGACGGGCCGAAGCACCTCGGCCGGGCCGCTCGCCTTCAGCCGCTCGTTCAGGTGGTGGTGGCAGCACGGCACGCTCATCAGGAGCCTCGCCTCGCTCTTCACGGCCTGGGCGAGCGCGTCGTCCGTCGCCGTGTCGCAGGCGTGAAGTGCGACCACCACGTCAGCCCGTGTGTCCAACTCGCCGATCCGCCCGCACGCGAACGTCAGGCCGGACATCTCCAACCGGCTCGCCTTCTCGACGCTCGTGCGGATCACGGCCTCGTTCACGTCCACGCCGAGGATCGTCGCCGGGACGAGCAGCATGTCGTTCAGGTAGTGGTGGGCCGCGAGCGTCAGGTAGCTCGACCCGCAGCCGCAATCGAGAATCTCGACCGGCCGGCCGAGCGACCGCAACCCCGACGGTTCGAGGGCGTGACGGAGGTGCTTCAAGAACTCGTTGATCTGCGTGAACTTTGGCCGAAGGCTCGCCCGCACCCGGCCGTCGGCGGTGAGGATGCCCATCGTTTCGAGCAGCCGGTCAGCCTTCCCCTCCGGCAGCGGCACGTCCTTCACGCGGTTGTGCGTCAGGTCGCCGTCCGGCGTCGCCGCCGCCCGGCGCGTGACGTTCAGCTTCCCCTTCTTGCTGACGCGGATGTCGATTTCCTCACCGCCCGTGCGGGCGTGGACGTTCGCGAACTCGAACCCGACCAACTCCCGCAGGAGGGCATTGGCCGCGGTTGGTTCCTCGTTGCGGGTGAACGACTGCCGGGCGTCGAAGAACTCGAACTGGGTCAGCCTTGTTCCGCGGACGACGACCGGCCGCACGAGGACGCGGACCCACGGGCACGGCCCGTCGCCACGGACGGCCCCGCCGAACGCGGCCCGCTGGAACCGTTGGTTCAGCACGGCGTCGCGGATGGTTTCGAGGAGTCGTTCCCGATCTTCGGCGGAGAGTTTCACACGGATAGAGTATCGCGAACCTCGCGGCCGGCCGCGTGTCGATGTTGTGGGGTAAAAACCGCCCGCGGCCCTTGATGACGACGGCCCGCGGTTCTAAAACTTCGGGACGCCCCGATAGCTCAACTGGCAGAGCAGCTGACTCTTAATCAGCGGGTTGTAGGTTCGAGTCCTACTCGGGGCACTTCCACTTCGCAGCACGTCCGCCGACCAGCAATTTGGCACGCCCGTTGCTCAACAATCCCTCGTTGAAGTGAGACTTCCTTCGCAAACGACCGGAGGTGTCCCATGTTGCGAATGGCGATTGCCTTCTTCGCGATTGCGTTACTCGCCGCGGTGTTCGGGTTCGGCCTCGTCGCCGACTTCTCGTTCACCGCCGCCAAGGTGCTCTGCTTCGTGTTCCTCGTTCTCGCCGTGATTTCGCTGATCGGCGGGAGCTTGCGAACGAAGACCCTTTAACCCCAACCCCTGCACGAGGTTCCCATGACGATCATCAACGCCACCCGCCGGGCCGGTCGAATCAGCTATGCCGCCATCGCGTGGCTGCTCGGTCTGCCGCTGCCGATCATCCTCATCGCCCTGCTCATCGGCGGTTGCACCCGCTGGTAACGCGAAATCTCGACGACAGGTTGCGGCCTCCCCGGAGGCCGCGACCTTTTTTCATTTCACGCCCGTCGAATCCGGCTCATCAACGCCTGCCAGCCCTCGTTTAGCGACGCTAGCGTCCGATGGGGGAGCACGCTCGCCCCCGCGAGCCGCCGGCGGCCCGCCAGGTACGCCGACAGCCCGCCGGCGGCGCTGACGCCGCCCACGAGCAGCCACGCGGTCGATTCCGGGAGCCTCGCCCACTCTTGCAAGACTCGCACGACGCCGATCAGCAGGAATAGCGTGCCCACGGTCAGGGCGACGAGGCCGGTCCCCGTCAGTTCTGCCGCCGACTTTAGCCGGCGGAGTTCCTCGCGGGCCTCGGCGTCCAGCAGTTTGAGGTGCTCGTGGAGGAGTTGGCCGCCGGCGGCGGCGAGGTCAGACGCCAACGCCGCGAGAGTTTCCTCCCGCGGCGTCGTGGTAGACTCGGGTTGTGGGTCGGCGTGCATGTTACTTCCCGACGAGGTGGCCCGTATGCTCCAGGATACGGTTCGCCGCCTCCTTCGGGTCGAGTTTGTCGTCGTCGAGGTCGATTGCGGGGCCGCCCTCGCCCTCCATCCGGCTGACGGCCTCGCGGTCCTCGACCTCGAACACCGTCGGCAGGTGGCGGAAGTCGCCGCGGAGGATGCGGAGCGCGATCCGCTCGTTTTCGATCTCCGCCCCGGACCGGAACCCGGCGGCGGCGAACAGGTCGGTGAACACGCTACGGCAGAAGAACAGGTACTGGGCCAGCACCACCCCGGCGATCGCGGGGAGGATCAGCCACCACGGGCTGACGAACGCCGCCAGTGCGAGGCCCGCGATGAGCAGCACACCGGAGCTGGCCTTCACCAGCCGGCCCGTCGTCCACTCGCATTCGAGTTCGTGCAGGCGCTGGTCGATGGCGGCCGGTCCGTTCGCGGCAATCTTCGCCAACCGGGTGGGGAGTTCCTTCTCCGGCGCTTGGAATGTCGTAACCATTGGAGCCTCCATCTGTGGGCGAAGGCGACCGATGTTCGAGTCCCCTCGGAACCGGTCGCCTTCGGTTTGTGAGCCGGAGTTCGGTGCGAACTCGTGCGGGTTACAGCGCGCTTTCCGGGGTGCGGCGGCCCATCAGCAGGGACACCACGAACAGCACCAGGAACACGAAGAACAGGACCTTCGCGGCCAGGTAGGCGGTGCCGGCCACGGTCGTGAAGCCGAACACGCCGGCGAGCAGGGCGATGAGCAGGAACAGGATCGAGTAACCGAGCATGGGATTCTCCCGCGTGAAAGCCGTGTGGGATAACCTCCGATCTGTTCGGGGGTTGAAGAACTAAATGCACGGGCCGTGCCAAAGCGGATTTCGCCGTTGTTTTGAGGTGAAATCACCCTGAACCGTGGGATAAATGGGAACCAATCACGCCGAAAGAGAACGAGCGGGACGGGTCTGCGCTTCTTGCTTCTCATTGACGGGAGAAAACGAAAACCGCCGCCGTTCGACGCATCGAACGGCGGCGGTTGCGACCGGAGAGGGGGTCGCCTACTCCTTCGCTTCCAGCCCTTGAATCATGCTGTCGAGGGCGCGGACGTGGTCGCGACACCGCGGCAGCAGTTCGTCGCGGAGGATGTCCTTGCACGCCACCGGCACGTCCTGGTCTTCCAACATCCCTTCGTAAGTGCCGATGCCGTATTCCTCGCCCTGCTTCAGCGCGCCGAGGGTCGTCTGCGGCCCGAGCATCTTCGCCGCGCCGGTGACGGTGCTGGCGAACGTGCCCCAGCTACCGGAGCTGTCGCTCGGCTCCGCGCCCATGTCGCGGAGGTGCGAGCGGAGGAGTTCCACGGCTTGGGTGTGTTCGTCGCGGATGTGGCTGAGCACGGACCGGATGTTCATGTCGTCGAACTTCGGGATCGCCTGCTCGTAGGTTTCGACCGCCGACAGTTCACCGCGGAGGACGGAATTCATGTTGTCGCGGTCCTTCTCGCTGAACTGGTCCATGACCATGCCGGACCCAAAGGTGCGAGTCGCCATGACAATCTCCAATCGGGCGAAGGGGGTATTCGGTGAGACTCGCCGACCCCAAGTCTGACGAGAAACTCATTCCTTTTCCGAGCGAGTAGTGTGCCGAGAAACGACGAAACCGGCCGCAAGGCCGGTTTGAGTGACACAAGGAAGTGGTAATTCGCCTGGCCTCTCGATTTTCCGCTCACGGCTTCGGCAGTCGCCTTCGGCCGCAACGACTCGGCCCCAACGGCGGGCAACCCCCACAACGCCGGACGAGTAGTCAGTCTTTTTTGAACTGTGTCTTGTCGATCTTGTAGTTCGCGATCTTGTCCGTGACACTCCGGCGACTCAGCCCGGAAATCTTGGCACATTTGCCGACGTGCCCGCGGGTCTTGCGCAGCGCCTTTCGCAAATACCGCTCCTCGAAGTGCGCGACGATTTGCGCGAGTTGTTCGGACAGCGGGCGGCCCAGGTCCACGTGGAACGGGTGCTTCGTTTCGTGGTGCTTGAGTACGTCGCCCGGAAGGTTACCCGGCTTGATGACGCCGTCGCGGGCGGTGACGCACGCCCGCTCGATCGCGTTCTCCAGCTGCCGGACGTTGCCGGCCCACTCGCACTTGAGGAGCAGTTGCATCGCCTCCGGCGTGATCGTCACCGTCTGGCCGGGGCGGGCGAACTTCGCCGTGAAATGCTCGGCCAGTACCGGGATGTCCTCCGGTCGCTCGCGGAGCGGCGGGATTTCGATCCGGATCACGTTCAACCGGTAGTACAAATCCTCGCGGAACTTCCCGTCCTTGACGAGCTTTTCCAGCGGCTGGTGCGTCGCGGCGATGACCCGCACGTCGATGTCGATGGACGCCGTGCCGCCGACCCGCTCGATGCGGCGCTCCTGGAGCACGCGGAGGAGTTTCACCTGCATCGACAGCGGCACGTCGCCGATCTCGTCGAGGAACAGCGTCCCGTTGTGCGCCTGCTCGAACCGCCCCTTCCGCTGGGCCAGCGCCCCGGTGAACGACCCCTTCTCGTGGCCGAACAGCTCGCTCTCCAGCAGCGACTCCGGCAGCGCGGCGCAGTTGACGGCGACGAACTCGCCGGGCCGGAGCTTCGCGGACGCCTGGTGGATCGCCCGGCCGATCTGCTCCTTCCCGGTCCCCGTTTCGCCGAGGATGAGGACCGTGCTGGACGTGTCCGCGATGTTCGAGATGAGGTCGAACAGGTCCATCATCTTCGGGCTTTTGCTCAGCACGTTCTGGAACGAGTGCCGCGTCTGGAGCTGCGACCGGAGGGCGATCACCTCGTCCCGGAGGGCGCGGTCGGCGAGCGCCCGCTGGACGAGCAGGCACAGGTGCTGCGGGTCGGCCGGCTTAAGCAGGAAGTCGTAGGCCCCCATCCGCATCGCCTTGACGGCGTCCGGCACGTTGCCGTGGCCGGTCGTCACGATGGTCGTGACCGGCAGGCCCTCGTCCTGGATCGACTCGATGAGTTGCAGCCCGCTCTTCTTGGGCATCTTCAGGTCGGTGACGAGCACGCTGTAGTGCTTGGTCCGGAGCATCTCGAGCGCGGCCGCCCCGTCCACGGCGGTGTCCACCTCGAGGTTCAGGGTGAGGTGCAGAAGTTGCTTGAGGGACTCGCGGGCGTCCGCGAGGTCTTCGGCCACCAGGATCCGTTGGGGAACGCCGCCGGGGGGCGTCGGGGTCGTGGATGGTGTCGTCATAGAATCAATGATACCAAAAAATCGGAGGCGGCGATGCTCGGGCGGAACTACCGCGACCTCGCGATCTGGGTGGTCGCGGTGGCGGCCATCATCGGGAACGCGGCCGTTTCCCACTTCAACATCGACCGCATGGTCCGGCTCGAGCGGGCCACCCTCCGCACCCGGTCCGTGCAGTTGGAACTGAACCAACTCCTGTCCGACATCAAGGACGCCGAGACCGGCCACCGGGGCTACCTACTTTCCGAGGACGAGGACTTCTTGAAACCGTTCCTCGACGCCGAGCGCGGCATCGAGTCTCAGCTCGCCCGGACGCGGGACATGGTAGACGAGGACCGGGACCAACTGGAGGAGTTCGCCGGCCTGGAAGCCTTGTGCCGGCAGCGGTTCGCGGAAATGAAGCGGGTGCAAACCCTCTACCGGACGGAGGGCCTGCCGGCCGCCAGGAGGCTCATCGCCGAGCGGGAGGGGAAGCGACTGATGGACGAAATCCGCCGCAAGGTCGCCATCATGCAGGAATTCGAGGACCGGAAACTCCGGGCGCGGACCACGTCGGCCGACCAGAACATCTACCTCGCCCGGCTGACGAGCTTCATCGGGGCGGGCATCGCCGTGGCCGTCATCCTGTTGGCCAGTAGCCTCGTCCAGCGGGAACTCGACCGGCGGCTGAAGGCGAACCTGGAGTTGAAGGAGAGCGAGGGCCGGTTCCGGAATCTGGCGGAGGCGATGCCGCAGATCGTGTGGATGACCCGGCCGGACGGCTACCACGAGTACTACAACCGGCGGTGGTACGAGTACACCGGGATGACGCCGGAGCAGAGCATCGGGTGGGGGTGGAGCGACCCGCTCCACCGGGACGACCGGGAGCGGTCGCAGATCCGGTGGCAGCGGTCCACGGACGCCGGCGAGTCCTACGAGATCAAGTACCGGTTCCGGCGGCACGACGGCGAGTACCGGTGGTTCCTCGGCCGGGCCGAGCCGGTCCGGGACGAGGCCGGCAACGTCGTCCGGTGGCTCGGGACGTGTACCGACATCGACGAGCAGGTGAACGCCACCCAGCGGCTCCAGGAGAGCGAGGCGTACCTCCGGAGCGTCCTCGACAACAGCCCGGACTCGGTGATGATCCTCGACACCTACGGGAACCTGCTCGACATGAACGGCCCCGGCCTCGCGGCCGTCGAGGTGGACGACTTCCAGACCGTCCGCGGCAGCGACTGGGCCGGCACCTGGCCGGAAGCCGTCCGGCCGAGCGTCGCCCGGGCCGTGGCCGCCGCCGCCGGCGGGGAGGTCAGTCGGTTCAGCGGCCCGTGCCCGACGGCGAAGGGGGCGGTGAAGTACTGGGACGTGATCGTCGCCCCGATCCCGGACGCCCACGGCAAGCCGTTCCGCCTCATCGGCGTGTCGCGGGACGTGACGGACCAGCAGACGGCCCAGCGGGCGCTGCGGGAGTCGCAGCGGTACATCGAGTCCGTCCTGCACTCGCTACCGAGCCACCTGGCCGTGCTGGAGGCGAACGGCGACATCGTGACGGTCAACGAGGCGTGGCGGCGATTCGGCGTCGAGAACGGCCTACCCGAGGACCACGCCTGGGCCGGGAAGAACTATTTCGAGTCGAGCCGCAACGACAAGTACGGTGTCCGGGCGATCGCCGGGATCAAGGCCGTGGCCGCCGGCGAGACGGACTTCTTCCAGATGGAGTACCCGTGCCACGCGAAGGACCGGGAGCGGTACTTCAACCTACGGGTGACCCGGTTCCGCGGCGACGGCCCGCTCCGCCTCGTCGTCACCCACGAGAACATCACCGACCGGCGGATCGCCGAGCGGCAGCTCCAGGAGTCGGCGTCCCGGCTCCGGCAACTCGCCGAGGGGCTGCCGCAGCTCATCTGGTCCTGCACCGCGGACGGGACGTGCGACTACCTGAGCGTCCAGTGGGGCAGGTACACCGGCCGGCCGGTCGAGGAGCAACTCGGGTACGCGTGGCTGAACGTCGTCCACGCGGACGACCGGGACCGCGTCGCCGAAGCGTGGGGCCGGGCCGTCTCGACCGGGGCCGTGTACGACGTGGAGTTCCGCATCCGCCGGCACGACGCCGCGTACCGGTGGTTCGCGGTCCGCGGCATCCCGGTCTACAACGACCACCAGCGGATCGTCCACTGGTACGGCAGCTGTACCGACATCGACGACCAGAAGCGGCAAGCGGAGGTCCTGGAACGGCTCGTCGCCGAGCGGACGGCCGCGCTGACCGCCGCCTACGACGACCTGCAGGGCACGTCTGCCCTCCTAAAGGCGAGCAACGATGAGCTGGAGAAATTCGCGTACATCGCGTCCCACGACCTCCAGGAGCCGCTCCGGAAGATTCAGGCGTTCGGCGACCGGCTGTCGAAGAAGTACCGGGCGCAAATCGACGACACCGGCCGGGACTACATCGACCGGATGCTCGACTCCGCCGGCCGGATGCGGCGGCTGATCGAGGACCTGCTCCAGTTCTCCCGCGTGACCACGAAGACCCAGGCGTTCGAGGCGGTGCGGCTGAACGAAGTCCTTGAGAACGTGCAAGAGGATTTGCAGAACCAAATCGAGCGGACCGGCGGGCGGGTCGAGGTCGGGCCATTGCCGACCCTGACGGCCGACGCGGTGCAGCTTCAGCAACTCTTCCAGAACCTCGTCGGCAACGCCCTGAAGTTCGGGAAGCCGGGCGTCCCGCCGGTCGTGACCGTCGCCGCCGCCGAGACCGACGCCGGGTGGCGAATCACCGTCGCCGACAACGGCATCGGGTTCGAGCAACAGTACGCGGACAAGATCTTCGAACTGTTCCAGCGGCTCCACGGCCGGACGCAATTCGAGGGGACTGGCCTGGGACTTGCTATCTGTAAGAAAATCGTTCTCCGACACGGGGCAACGATCGTAGCCACGAGTACCCCCGGAGAAGGTGCGACGTTCATTATTGATTGGCCGACGCGGAGGGATTAACGATGCCACCAACGAAGCCCATAACCATATTGGTCGCCGACGACGACCCGGACGACCGGAAGCTGACCCAGGACGCGTTCGAGGAGGCAAAAGTTGCCAACGACCTGCGGTTCGTCGAGGACGGGGTCGAAGTTTTCGACTACCTCAATCGGCGGGGCAAGTTCGCCGACCCGGACGCCGCCCCGTGGCCGAGCATCCTGCTGCTCGACCTGAACATGCCCCGGAAGGACGGCCGGAACGTCCTGGAAGAATTGAAGGCCGACCCGAAGTACGCCGGCATTCGGGTCATCGTCATGACGACTTCCAAGGCGGAGGAAGATGTCGTCCGTTCCTACCAGCTCTCGGCGGCGAGCTACATCACGAAACCCGTGACGTTCGAGGCCCTCGTGCAGGTGGTCCAAACCCTCGGCCGTTACTGGCTCGAAATCGTGGAGCTCCCGGACAATGACACGCCCCACCCCGACAAGTAGCCCGCGGCCCCCGTTGCGGCTGTTACTCGTCGACGACGACCCGGACGACTACCTGCTCACCCGCGACCTCGTCAACGAACTCCCCGGCCGGCGGTTCGTGCTCGACTGGGTCTCGGACTTCGACGAGGCCGTCGAAGCGATCCGCCGGGGCGAGCACGACGTTTACCTTCTGGACTACCGCCTCGGGGCGAAGACCGGGCTGGACCTGCTGACGGCCGCGAGGGGCTGTAAGCTGTCCGGTCCGGTGATCTTGTTGACCGGGCAGGGGCAGTTCGAGATCGACCAGGCCGCCCAGGAGGCCGGGGCGAGCGACTACCTGGAGAAGGCGTCGCTCGACGCCGTGACGCTGGAGCGGACCATCCGGTACGCGATCAAGCAATACCAGCAGGAGGCCGAGCTGGAGCGGAAGGTCCTGGAGCGGACGGCGGAGTTGAAGAAGCTCAACGAGGCCCTCCGGGCGGCCGACCGGCGGAAGGACGAGTTCCTCGGCAGCCTGGCGCACGAACTCCGCAACCCGCTCGCCCCGATCCGTAACGCCCTCGAAATCCAGCGGATGGCCGTCAACAACCCGGCCGCGATGGACGCCGCCCGGCAGATGATCGAGCGGCAGGTCAAGCAACTCGTCCGCCTGATCGACGACCTGCTCGACGCCTCGCGAATGACCCGCGACCGGCTGCACCTCGAACTCGAATCGCTCGACCTCGCCGAGCCGCTGCACCTGGCCATCGAGACGAGCCAGCCGCTGCTCGACACCGCGGGCGTGACGTTCTCGTCGCAACTCGTCGAGGACGCGATCCCGGTCCAGGGCGACCGCGTACGCCTGTCCCAATTGTTCGCGAACATCCTGAACAACGCCGCGAAGTATACGGACCCAGGCGGCCACGTGACGCTCGTAGTGGAACGGGTTCCGCCGCACGCCGTCGTCCGCATCGTGGACACCGGCGTGGGCATCCCTGCCGACTTCCTCCCCCACGTGTTCGAGCTGTTCACCCACTACGACCGGCCGAACCAGCGAGCGCAGGGCGGGTTGGGGATCGGGCTGGCGCTCGTCCACCGGCTCGTGCAGATGCACGGCGGCGAGGTGACGGCCGTCAGCAAGGGGGAAGGGCAGGGGGCGGAGTTCACCGTCAAGTTGCCGATGGCCGGTTGAAGACCCACATGGAACCCGGAGCGGGAGCGACGGGGTGTGGACATTCCACACCCCGTCGCTCCCGCTCCGGGTTCCACAATTACCGGCACGCCCGGCTGCAGAGGTAGCCAACGCCGAAGCCGATGAGGAGCGCCTGGATCGGGTGCTTCCGTACGAGCGCGGCGAAGTCGTCGCCGTACTCCTTCACCTTTTCCCCGACTTGCTCGGCGGCCTTCAGCCCTTGGTCCGCGGCCCGGCGGGCGCGGTCCTGGACTTGCTCGGCGGTGCGGGCCGCCACCTCGCCGACGCGGTTGATGGTCTCGCCACTCGACTCGACGGCCTTCTTACCGAGGTTCGCGAGGTTGTCGATCCCGGTCTTCATTTGGTCTTTCATATCGGCCATGACAAGTCCTCCGATTAAGGGTTAGGGAACGGTTCACGTCGCCGTCACGGGAGTAGGGGCAGCCTTCGTGCCAATCGCCGGTCGGATTTCCTTCGCCGGCTCGGATTCGGCGTCCGAGGTTAGCGGTCGCCATTCGTTCAGTTGGCGGATGCTCGCCGCGAGCGTGACCTCGACGGCGTTCGCGCCCACGTCGAGCAGTTCGCGGTACGCCTCCGAGTTGTCGGCGTCGCCCCACCGGCCGACTAGAATGCGGACGGTCGTGTTCTGCTGCCGCAGCCGCTTGCAAAGGTACCGCACCTGCACCAACCCGGCCGGCGGGAGCGACCCGATGCACACGATGTCGGTCCCCGTCTCCGCGACTTTCTCGACGAACTCGGCCGCCAGCGTGTCCACCGTGACGGTGTGAACGTCCCACTTGTCCCGCGGCAAGAGTCGCCGGAGCGCCTCGACGGCCAGCTCGTCCGCCTCGTCGCGGGCCGGGATGACGACCAACTTGCCGCGGCCCTCGGGGCCCGGTTCGGCGGGGGCGTGCTCGACCGCGTCCAGCGAATCGCGGACGACCTCGCGGGCCGTCTCGATCATCGGGTCGATTTCCTCGGGCGTGAACTCGCCCGAATGGATCGCCGTCTTCGCGCTCACGAGGGCCGGGATGAATACGGTGTCGAACGCGTCGTTCGGGTTCTCCTCCGATTTGTTCTTCTCCATCAACTTGACCGCCTCGTCCGTGTCCCCCGTCATGAGCCGTTGGAAGAGGGCGACGCCCGGCGCGAGCGGCGGTTCGGTCCCCAGCAAGATTTCAAAGAACCGGAACCGCGGCGCGTGGCGGCCGAGGACGACGAGGCACGTCGCGAGCGGCCCGGACAGGATGAGGCCGATCGGCCCCCACAGGAACGACCAGAACGCGGCGGAGACGAGCAGGCCGACCTCGGACACGCCGAGCCGGGAGCCGTACAGGTACGGCTCGATGACGTTGTTGCAAAACAGCTCCAACCCGGCGTAGACGGCGACGACGAAGATCGGCAGCCACCAGCCCTCGGTGGTCGCGAGTGTGAACAGGGCCGGCGGAATGATCCCGACCCACGTTCCGATGTACGGCACGTACCGGAACAGGGCGGCGATGAACCCCCATAGGAGGGCGTACTTCACGCCGAAAATCCAGAACGTCAAGGCGATGACGAACCCGAACGACACGTTCAGTACCAACTGGGCGAGGAGGTACTGGCTGAGCCGGGTGGTCGCCTCGTCGATGGCGCGGGTGGTGCTCGGCAGGTGGGTGTCGCCGATGAGCCGGAGCATCCGGTCGCGGAGGTCGTCTTTCGCGAGCAGGATGAAGACCACGAGGACGAACGAGAACGCGGCCATGCCGAACGCTTCCGTCACCGGGCCGATCAGTTGGTCGATGCTGGCCATCCACTTCGGCTTCGCCGACTCGACGACGAGCGGCGGCTGGTCCGCCGCCTGCCGGGCGTCCTTCACCTCGCCGACGATGGTTTTCTCCAGGTCGTCGATCAGCCCCGTGAGCCGCGGGTCGCCCTTGCCGACGAGGGTTTCCTTCGCGTCGGCGATCTTGGCCTTCACCGTCTCCGCGTTCTCGGCGAGCGTCTTCGTGAGGCCACTGATCTGCCGGCTGATGACGATCGACGTGGCGAGGAAGAGGAGGACCGCGACGGACACGGTCAGGATGACGGACGCGGCCTGGCCGAGGCGGCGGCGCTGGAGCGACTTAACGACGGGGGCGAGGACGTAGGAGAGGAAGATCGCCATCGCAATCGGGATGAGAATGCTCCTGGCCCAATAGAAGAGTCCCAGGATGAGGGCGGCCGTGATGATGCCGGACTGGATGATGACGGCGCGTTGCCAGGGGGGACAGGACTTTCCGGGCGTCATGGATCGGCTCCTCGGTGGGCGATTCGCCGAGGAGATGCATCCGCCGTGCCGCGGCTACCGCCACCGCCGCCACCCGTACCGGTAGCCCCACGGGTTCGAGTACGAGCGGAAGTTCGAGTAGCCGTAGTACGGGTTGTAGCCGTAACTACGGTAGTACCGGTTCCCGTACCACGGGTTGCCGTAGGAGTAGGACGTGCCGAACGAGTTCGTCCACGGCGAGTAGTAGCTGTTCCCGTACTGGATCGTGCCCGGCGTGTAGTAGTAGCTCGACGAGTTGTACGTGCCGGTGTACGGGTTGTACGAGGAGTAGTATTGGGCGTCGGCGGTGCTCGCGCACGCGAGAAAGGCGAGGCCGAGCAGGGCGGCAAAGAGGGTGCGTTTCATGGTGAAACCTCGTTGGTGGTGCAGCTCCGTCCGCGTGAGTCGATGCCCCTGTGACATCCCCAGGATATTTCGCAAAGAAAGTGCCGTGGCCGTCCGGAAACCGTCTCGATGGCGCGAACATTGCCGGGAAAAGATCTGCGTCGCAATGAGAAATGAGTTGCTTATCCTGACTAGCCTTCGTGGCCATCCCGCTGGCCTGTAAGGGCTTTCGTCGCCGGCGGTATGCTCAATGGGTTCTCCGCGAACTTGTTCGATGGGTGCGTTCGGCTATGCTTTCACCGTGCGGCCGCGCTCGGCCGCCCTTCTACAAGGTGTTCGATGACCGCGGTTGACCAAGAAAAGACCGGCCTCGGCAACTACTTCATCGCGAACTACCCGCCGTTCTCCGCGTGGAAGCCGACGTACCTCGCGGACGCGACGGCCGCGATCGACCGCCCGCCCGTTCCCGGCGTGCCGCTCGGCCTGTACCTGCACATCCCGTTCTGCCGGAAGCGGTGCAAGTTCTGTTACTTCCGCGTCTACACGGACAAGAACGCCCGCGACGTGGAGACGTACACCGACGCGCTCGTCAAGGAAGTTGAGCTGTGCAGCCGCCTGCCGATGGTGGGCGGCCGGAAGCTGGACTACGTCTACTTCGGCGGCGGCACGCCGTCGTACCTGAGCGCGACGCAACTCCGCGAGCTGATGGAGAAGCTGAAGGCGATCATGCCGTGGGACGCGGCCCGCGAGGTGGCGTTCGAGTGCGAACCCGGCACACTCCAGCAGCACAAACTTGAAACGCTCAAGGACCTCGGCGTCACCCGACTGTCGCTCGGCGTCGAGAACTTCAAGCCGGAGATTTTGCAGTACAACGGCCGCGCGCACCTCGAAGAGGAAATCCATCGGGCTTACGGCTGGGCGCGGGACCTCGGCTTCCACCAAATCAACATCGACCTGATCGCCGGCATGGTCGGCGAGGACTGGGACAACTGGAAGGACTGCGTCCGCAAGACGATCGCGCTCGCCCCCGATAGCGTGACCGTCTACCAAATGGAGTTGCCGTACAACACGCGGTTCTCGAAGGAACTGCAGATGGTCGGCGAGGAGGCGCATCCGGACGCCACGAAGGTCGCCGACTGGCCGACGAAGCGGGCGTGGGTGAAGTACGCGTTCGACGAGTTCCTGGCCCACGGCTACGAGATTTCGAGCGCCTACACGGTCGTGAAGGGCAAGGCGAAAAACCAGTTCGTCTACCGCGACGCCCTGTGGCACGGGGCGGACATGTTCGGCACCGGCGTCGCCAGCTTCGGCCACCTGAACGGCGTCCACGTCCAGAACGTGGACACGTGGGAGGGCTACATTGACAAGCTCGACAAGGGCGAGTTGCCGCTCGGCCGGGCGTTCCCGGTGTCGCAAAAGCAGAAGCTGATCCGCGAGATGATCCTGCAACTGAAGACGGGCCATTTGGAGAAGACGTACTTTCAGCAGAAGTTCGGCGCGGACATCTCCCGCGAGTTCGAGAACGGCTACAAGCAGCTCGAAGACGAGGGCTGGCTCAAGGTGACGCCGACGGGCGTGGACCTGACGCCGAGCGGCCTGATGCAGATCGACCGCCACTTGCCGACGTTTTTCGAGCCGGAGTACGTGGCGAAGCGATACACGTAAGAGGATTCACCGCGGAGAACGCAGAGATCGCAGAGGGAAGAGAAAATCGAGAGAAGACGAAATGAGTAATCGAGCGGAGGGTTGGTCATGCGGGTCGCCACGGCCGCGGAGTTAAATGGGATATCCGAAGGCGTGATCGGGGCCGCGATCGAAGTTCATTCGCACTTGGGACCGGGGCTGCTGGAATCTTCCTACGAGGCTTGCCTGGAGTACGAACTTCTTCAGCGCGGCTTCGCCGTCGTCCGCCAATTGGGGCTGCCGGTCGTTTACAAAGGCGTTTCCGTCGAATGCGGGTACAGAATTGATTTGGTCGTGAACGACGCGGTCATCCTGGAGCTCAAGGCGGTCGATCACCTGGAACCGATCCACACGGCTCAACTGCTGACGTACCTGAAACTCTCGAACTGTCGCCTAGGGCTGATTATGAACTTCAACGTGAAGCGGATGGTAGACCGCGTTAAACGTGTCGTCCACGAATTCCCCTCTTAACTCCGTCTTCTCTCTGCGTTCTCCGCGGCCTCTGCGGTGAAAAAATGCTCACCTTCTACATGGGGAAATTCGCAGCGACGCTCCCCGCGGACCGCCGGTACTGCCGCAACCACATGTGGTGCGACCCCGCCGCCGGCCGGTTCGGGTTCTCCGCGTATGCCGTGCGGCTGATGCAGGACGTGTACTTCCTCGAATGGAAGCTCGACGCCCCGGCCGCGGTCGCCGTCAAGCAAGAGATCGGGTTCATCGAAAGCTCGAAAGCCCAGAGCGAACTCTACGCCCCGCTCGCCGGGACGATCACGGCCTTCAACGGGCAGTTGCTCAACGACCCGTCCGCGATCAACGCCGACGGGTACGGCGACGGCTGGCTGTTCGAGATGGCCGGCGATTTCTCGACGACCATGACCGCGGCCGAGTACTATCAATACCTGGAATCCGCGTGGGCGACGGCCCAGCGAATCCTGAAGAACCAGGTGAACCTCGACGACGAGTGACCCCATGGCCCGCAAACTGACGGTGGTTCTCTCGCAAGCGCCGGGCAAGCACCCGGCCAAGCGGTCGCTGGAGGAGAGCATCGCCGCCGCCCTCCTGATGGAGCCGGGGATTGACCTGTCGATCGTACCGAACCTGTACGACCTCGGCCCGGACCACACGGGGCGGCTGTTCCTCGAAGGCGTGTCCGGGGACATGGTCGTGCTGTCGTGGCTCTACCCGCGGGCCGCGTTCTGGCTGCTCGACCGCGACGGCATCAAGGGGCACTTCGGCGAGTCGCAACTCAAGCCGCCGGCCGACGACGAGGACGAGGAGGACACGCCGCGGGAAGAAGTGGAGAGGCCGGCCGCCATCGGCGCGAGCGGCACGATCCCGGACCGGCACATCTACACGCTCGACCTTCGCGACTTCAACAAGCACGAACCCTACGTAAACGAGATTCGCCGCATCGCCGCGGAGTGCCATGAGCGGCGGGCGAAGAAAGCGGCCGAGAAGACCGCGGCGAACCCGATCATGCTGTCCCTCGGGCTGCCGACGAAACCCGCACCGGAAGAGTTGCTCGCCCCGGCGAACCGGCGGTGGTACCCGGTCATCGACTACGGCCGCTGCACGAACTGCCTCGAATGTTTGGATTTCTGCCTGTTCGGCGTCTACGGCGTGGACGCGCTCGACCGCATCATCACGGAGAACCAGGACCAGTGCAAGAAAGGGTGTCCCGCTTGTAGCCGGGTCTGCCCGCAGAACGCGATCATCTTCCCGGAGTACAAGTCGCCGGCGATTGCCGGCGCGGAGGGCGGCACGGTCGGCGGTCTGAAGATCGACCTGAGCAAGCTGTTCGGCGGCGGCGACGCGGCCGACCCGCTGGCGACGGCCGTGGCCGAGCGGGACCGCGAGCTGGTCGCCGACGGCCGCGACGCCGTTGGCATGGCAATTGGCATCCCGAAGCGGCAGGCCGGCAAGCCGGCGGGACCGAAGGACGACCTGGACAAGTTGGTGGATGACCTGGACTCGCTCGGGTTATGATGTCTGGTGGAGGGAATGTCATGAAGATGCCGAAGCAGTGGGCGTTGGAGGCGATCCAGTCGCTACCCGACGACTGCACATGGGAAAAAATCCTCTATCAGATTCGGTTCCACGCTCACGTCGCGCAAGGGATTGCAGACGCTGACGCGGGCCGCCTCAAGCCGCACGCCGAGGTCATGCAGGAGATGGAGCAATGGCTAACGTCTCTTGGACGGCCCGGGCCGAGTTCGACCTCGAATACCACGCCCGCCGGATCGCCCGCGACTCCGTAAGTCGCGCGTTGAAGTGGATGCGAACGGTGCGGAGTAAGGTCGCGCTTCTCGAAACACTCCCGGAAATGGGCAGTCCGGTGGAAGACCTTCGGTTCCCTGGCTATCGCGAACTCATCGTTCGGAACTACCGGATCATCTATCGCGTCCGCAACGGTGACTGCGAAATCTCCGCAATCTTCCGCGCCGAGCAAGACATCAACCGGGCCTTCGGTTCGGAACCCCCTTCGTGATGATCGACCCCAATCGACTCAACGACGCCTACCTGACGGCGCGCGACGCGCTCCTAGCGGAGCGAACGGCCGACGGGTTCTGGGTCGGCGAACTGTCCACGTCCGCGCTCGGCACGGCCGTCGCCGTCATCGCGCTGCACCGCGTCGATCCTCACGCCCAGCGCGAGTTGATTGCGAACGGCGTCCGCTGGTTGGTCGAGCACCAGAACGCCGACGGCGGGTGGGGCGACACGACGAAGAGCTTCTCGAACATTTCCACGTCCATGCTCTGCCGGGCGGCGTTCGCCGTTGTCGGGGCGGAGGGCGAACACCCGCAGACGCTGCAACGGGTCGAGCACTACCTCGACGAAAAGTGCGGCAAATCGGCGGCGGAGCGGGCGGAAGCGGTCCGCGCCCGGTACGGGAAGGACCGCACGTTCAGCGTGCCGATCCTGATGACGTGCGCCCTCGCCGGTCTCGTGCCGTGGCGGGAGGTGCCGCGGCTGCCGTTCGAGCTGGCGTGCCTGCCGCAGAGCTGGTACCGGTTCGCCGGGCTGCCGGTCGTCAGCTACGCGCTGCCGGCGCTCATCGCCATCGGGCAGTGCGTCCACCACCACCGCGGGTCGTGGTCGCCGGTCCGACCGTTCGCGAAGGCGGCGAGCCTGAAGGTGCTGCGGCGGATTCAGCCGTCGAGCGGCGGCTACCTCGAAGCGACGCCGCTGACCGCGTTCGTGGTGATGAGCCTCGCGAGCATCGGGAAGAAGGACCACGAGGTTGTTCGCGAGGGGGTGCGGTTCCTCGTGGATTCCGTGCGGCCGGACGGCAGTTGGCCGATCGACACGAACTTGTCGATCTGGGTAACGACGCTCAGCGTCAACGCCCTCGCCGCGGCCGGCGACCTCGAATCGCTGTCGGACAAGGAGAAACTGCTCGGCTGGCTGCTCGACCAACAGACGAAGGAGCGCCACCCGTACACCGGGGCCGCGGCGGGGGCGTGGGGCTGGAGCCACTGTCCCGGCAGCGTCCCGGACTGCGACGACACGCCGGGGGCGTTGATCGCAGTGAGGAATCTGACAACAGATGAGCAGCTCAAGAAGATGCTCCCCGGCTTGAGGTGGGTCGCGCGGCTCCAGAATCGGGACGGCGGTTGGCCCACGTTCTGTCGGGGTTGGGGGAAGCTCCCGTTTGATCGGAGTGGGGCCGACTTGACGGCTCACGCATTACGGGCGTTCGATTCCTGGTGGGGCGATGAAGGTCACCCGCCCGCCGCGCCGGTCAAGCCGCGGTGGGATCACAATTCAGATAAGCCCGAAGGGTGGTACGAACTATTCTGGATGTGCAACCGGTCTGTTCACCGCGCCCTCACTTATCTTGCTCGTCACCAACGGTCCGACGGTTCCTGGCTGCCGCTCTGGTTCGGCAACCAGCACGCCCCGGACGACGTCAACCCCGTCTACGGCACGGCTCGCGTCCTCGCCGCGTACCGCGATCTCGGCCTCGCCGACGCGCCGGAGTGTCAACGCGGTGTCAGTTACCTGATCGGCGTGCAGAACGCGGACGGCGGGTGGGGCGGGGCGAAGGACTGCCCGTCGAGCGTGGAGGAAACGGCTATCGCCGTCGAGGTGCTGCTCGACCTCGCGGCCGGTCCGCAGGTCGAAAGCGGGGTCGCGTGGCTCATCGACGCCGTCGAGGGCGGCCGGTTCCGCGACCCGTCGCCGATCGGGTTCTACTTCGCGAAGCTGTGGTACTTCGAGAAGCTGTACCCGATCATCTTCACGGTCGCGGCCCTCGGCCGGGCGCGGCGGACACTCACTTCTTGATCGCCCGTACCCGCTCGGCCGTCACCCACTCGTCCCACTCGTCGCCGAAGTTGACGTAATGAATCAGCGATTTCTCGCCGTCCTTCTTCAGCACCACAGCCGGGAACCATTTGCCCTTCCACTCGACCTCGATCTCCGCGGCCGCCGTCCTCACCTTGAGCCAGCCGTCGGGGATGGCGGACAGCTTGCCCTCGGGAACCTCCACGCGGCGCTTCTCGGTGTAGTCGTAGAACTGCACGACGGCCTTGCCGTCCGCCCCGCCGACGACGCGGCCGGCCCGGTTCGCCCGGCCGTCTGGGGCGAGGACGAACTCGCCCGGCGGGAATTTCACGCCGTCCGCGGCCTTCGCCTTCTTCGCCGCCGTCGCGAGGGTAAACTTGCCCGCGAGGCCGAACGACTTATACCCGTGTTTCTGCCGTTCGAGCGATTCCATCGCCTTCCGCACGTCGCCGGCCAACTCGTCGAGCGTGACCACGCCGTCGGCGTTCGCGTCCGCGAACGTGTCGCCGGTTACTGCGTCGATGACGGTCTGCGTGAACGTCCAGTTGTTCGTCGAAACCATCGCGTCGTTGGCGGAGGTCAGGTACGCCGCCTCGTACCCGGCCTTGTTCAGCCCTTCCGCGGCCTTCCCTAGCCCGCCGGAGAAGCAGCAGTCCGCGAGGAAGAGAACACGCTTCCCCTTGTAATTGTCGCGGATCATCGCCGTCAGGTCCGTCGCGAGCAGCCCCGTCAGGTCGGGCTGCCCCGGCTTCAGGTCGTAGTTCGCCAGGCAAACGCCGCCCGTGCGGTGCGGCAGGCCGTGGCCGCAGTAGTAGAAGACGAACAGCGAATCCTTGTTCGCCTTCGCCGCGACCTCCCGGATCGCCCGCTTCACGCCGGAGTGCGTCGCCTGCTCGTCGAGGAGCAACTTCATGTTCTCCGCCGGCACGCCGGACTTCAGGAGTACGTCGTGCAGTTCCTCGTCCTTGCGGTTTTTCGTCGGGAAGCCGGGGATGACGTTCCCCGGCCACTGAAGCACGCCGGCGATCACCACGTAGGTGTTCGCCGGCTTCAAATCGAGGTCGGCGGCGGGGATGGCCGTGGCACAAGCGGCGAACCCGGCGACGGCGAGGACGAATCGCATGGTCGAGTCTCCAATGGCGTGCGGACGGCCCGGTTTTCACCCCGAAGGGGTGGGAGCGCTCAGCCCAGGGCAACGCCCTGGGCGCGGGGTCGCGGGGGCTCGTGCGTGTCTGGGGCCGCCTTGTCGCAGGCTTTCAGCCTGCGGGGTGGTTGCGGTCCTCACCCAGGGCGGCGGGCCTACGGCCCTGGCCCTGGGCTAGGTTCTCCCACACCTTCGGGGTGAAAACCATGTCCTGGCGCGGGCGACGATCCTCCCCCGGCGGCTGACGCCGCTCGGCTCGCCGGGATTACTTCTTCATCGGCGGCAGGATCGGCTTGAACTCGCCCTTCTTCTTGTCGAGGTTCTTGTTCAGATCGGCCGGGTCGAACTCGACCTTCGCGCCGCCCGCCGGCACGTCCGCCTTCGCCGTCCAGAGCAGGGCGTTCACCACGATGCGACGGAAGTTCTCGTCCGCCCAGTTGCGGTGGAAGTGGCCGCCGGTGAACCCGAACCCGCGGCCGCCGGCCGGCCGCTCGTAGGCCCACGCCAGCGTCTCGATCTCCCCCTTGCGGGTCGCGGTGTACTTCGTCGTCCGCGTCTTGTCCGGCGGCACGGCCTGCAGGATCGGCGTCACGCCCTTCCGGTCTTCGAGGAACCGCATGCCGTAGTACCACTCGTCGTTGAGCGTGAACGGCTTCACGCCATTCGTGATCGGGTGCTTCGGCAAACTCCGAATCTCCGCGTCCCAGTGCGGGTTGATGCTGTAGTCCGGCTCGTAGTACCCGCCCATCCAGCCGAGGACCCGCTTGCCGTGCTGCGGCAGGTAGTCCACCGCGTAGTGCAGGTTCGCCCAGCCCACGCCCTTGTCCATCAGCTTCTGGAGGCGGTCCATGCGGTCGCCGTGTGCGTCTTTTTTCACGACCGGGTGACCGTTGCGGCCGTCCATGTAGAACATGACGGAGTCCGCGCGGTCGAACAGCTTCTCGTCCTTCGGCCACCCGTCGCGGGCCATGACCGGCCAGACGTTCGGCGTCTGCTTCAGCAGGTTCATGAGGATGGCCGTGCCCGCGAAGAACTCGTGGTCGCCGGGGTTGTGGCTTTGCGTCCCGGCGACGAGGAGGATCACTTTCCCCTTGAAGTCGGCCGGGGGCGGGACCTCGAGCGGCACGCCGGACTGGTCGCGGGGGTCGGCGGCGGGCGCGAGGGTTGCGAAGAAGGCGACGAGCAGGAGCGCGGAAAGGCGGACCATGCGAATGGCTCCGGGAGGGTGGGAACGCTCTTAATATAGCCGCCGGCTTGCCGGCGGGGTTTTGGGGGATCGCGAAACCCCGCCGGCAAGCCGGCGGCTATATAAATGGTTCCAGCGACGAGGGAAGCGATGAGAATCGCCGCCTTTTCCGTTGGCGGACCGGGCCGGAGTTGCGAAACTGATACCGACGATGTAAGACCGAAACTCGCTCGTGGTATCCCTCCCGACTGCGTTCCTCCCGTTGAAGGAATTCCCCGTGACGACCGCCGACCACGAACCCGACGCGCCGTCCGAACCCAAGTCCAAGAAGCCGAACACCGCCGCCTTCAAGGTGGTCCCCGAAACCCGTCAACTGCGGGACCGCGTCCGGGACGCCGCCGTTGCCGCCGCCGCGAAGCTCGACAAGTCGAACCCGCTGACCCGCGAGGCCGCCCGCGACATCGCCGACGGCCTGTTGCGGTCCCTCGGCGTCGGCGATCAGTACCTCGGTTTCGCGATGGTGATGCTGACGAACGCCTTCTGGAAGGAGCAGGTCGCGGCGATCCCGTTCCACCGCCGGCTGATGCTGCTGCCGCACTGCCTGAAGAACGCCGAGGGCTGCCCGGCCGAGTACGACGAGTTCGGCCTCGACTGCGAGAAGTGCGGGGCGTGCAGCGTCGCCGACTACAAGACGAAGGCCGAGCAACTCGGGTACAAGGTGCTCGTCAGCGAGGGGACGCCGATCGTCCTGAAGATCATCGTGAGCGGCCACGTCGATGCCATCGTCGGCGTGGCGTGCCTGAACGTGCTGGAGAAGGCGTTCGACAAGGTGCTCCTCGCCGGCATCCCGTGCGTCGCGACGCCGCTGCTGTCCAGCAACTGCAAGAACACGTCGGTCGATCAGGACTGGGTGTTCGACATGATCGACCTGCAAACCGCCCCGCCGGAGAAGGTGACGAAGACCTACGTGCGGCTGATGCGGGCCGCGAACCAGATGTTCGACGAGCCGGAACTGTCCCGGCTCGCGCCGCCGGCCCGCCGGAACTCGCTGCCGAGCGACCCGCTCGCGAAACACGAGGCGATTGCTTACGACTTCCTCGGCCGCGGCGGGAAGCGGTCCCGGCCGTTCATCACGCTCGCCGCCTACGACGCCCTGACCGGCGGCAAGGCGACGCTTTCGGACGACGGCTGGGAGCTGTCCGACTCGGTGAAGCGGGCCGCGATGGCGATCGAGACGTTCCACAAGGCGTCACTGGTTCACGACGACATCGAGGACGACGACGCCTTCCGCTACGGCCAGGAGACGCTGCACCGCGTCCACGGCATCGGCACGGCCATCAACGTCGGCGACTACCTCATCGGCCTCGGCTACCGGCTCGTCAGCCGCGACCGCAAGGCGCTCGGGGCGGAGGCCGCGGCCGACATCCTCGACCGGCTGGCCGACGCGCACATGAAGCTGAGCGAGGGGCAGGGGGCCGAACTCCTCTGGCGGGACGCGGCCGAGAAGGGCCTCACCCCGGTGGACGCGCTCAAGATTTACGCGCTGAAAACGTCCCCGGCGTTCGAGGCGGCGCTCTACACCGGCGTCCGCCTCGCCGGGCCGACCGACGCCTACGACAAGCTCATCCCGGACTTCTCCCGCAACATCGGCGTCGCGTTCCAGATTCTGAACGACCTCAAGGACTGGAACGGCGACGAGGACAACAAGCTCCTCGCCGGGCAGGACGTGCTCTCGGCCCGGCCGACGCTGCTGTTCGCGCTCGCGCTCGAAGGCGCGGCCGCCGCGGACAAGGCGGAGTTGCTCAAGATCGCGCACGGCAAGTCGAACTTGGCGGACGAAGCCATCGTCGAGCGGGTACGGGCGATCTACTTCCGGACGAAGGTGTTCGAGAAGGCCGACAAGTTGGTCGAGAAGTTCCGGGCGAAGTGCGAATCGCTCGCCGACGAGGTCGAATGCGAGCCGTTCCGCGAGCTGCTCTACTACCTCGTGGACACGGTCCTGGAGAGGGCCGCGTTGCCGGCGGAGCCGGTCGCGACGACGTTCAGCGTGCCGCTCGGCCTGCCACTGCCGCGGCTGGCCGTCGCCGGGAGTTGACGCGAGCGGGTAAGACCGCCGCCCGGCGGCGGTACTGCCCGGTATGAGCACCCGCTACCACGACCGCATCGTGCAACGAATCCCCGACTACCATTCGCTGTACAACCTCCTGCCGGACGCGGACGGCATCCCGGCCGCGACCGCCATTTCCGCCGACGACATCCCCGAACCGTACCGCTCGCTGCTCGTCCACACGCACCACATGACGGTGACGGTCGAGCAGTTCTACGGCGACCGGGTGAACGTGAACGTGCTCGCCAAGCGGACGGACGCCGACGAGTATTCGCGGAAGATTCTCCTCACGCTCGCCGGGACCGGGAAGGTGGTGCAGTTCGGGCTGGTGCAGATCGACTTGAACCGGCTTGCCCCGCACGTCCGGCAGCACATCGTGGACGGCAAGACGCCCCTCGGCCGCGTGCTGATTCAGAACGACGTGCTGCGGCAGGTGCGGCCGACCGGCTTCGTGCGGGTGACGCCAAACGGCACGATGAAGGAGTGGTTCGGCATCAACGATGATGAACTGCTGTACGGCCGCCTCGGCGTGATCGACACGGACGGGAAGCCGGCGATCGAGGTGCTCGAAATCCTCGCCCCGGTCCCGGCCGGTCACACGTCCTGAACGTGAATCCCCAGGTTTTTCAGCACTTCTTTCAGGGCCGGCAGGTCCGCGTCCTCCACGACCACGGCCGCGGGGCCGAGGCGGTCTTTCACGAACCCGCTCGACGTGGGCCACTGAATCAGCCCGTCGGCGATCTCCTCGGACGGCAGCCGCAGCACCCGGCACGTCTGCGTCGTCGGCGGGGGCAGCGAATGACCGGTCAGGAACAATCGCGCGGCCGGGGAGAGCGGGTCGCCGGTGCGGGTGACGAACCACTCGTCCAGCGCGTCGAGCGATAGTCCGCCCTCGGCGGCGTGGCGGAGTGTCCTCGGCGTCATGCGGAACTGCCGCGGCCCCTGGTTGAACACGGGCAACGCCTCCGCGATCCTGGCGATCTCGGCTTCGAGTAGAATGTCCGCCTGCCCCGCGTCCACGGTCAGCGTCAGCCCGTCGGCGGCGACGGTCACGCACTTCACCGGCTTCGCGTCGTACTCGCGGTTGCCGATCAGCCGCAGGGCCTTGAAGTCCGGGTCGCGGCCGTCGGCCGTCAGCCCGATGTAGTCGGTCAGCTTTATGGCCACCAACCCGCGGGACAGCGCGAGGTCCAGGTCCGCCGGGGACGTGAATTCGACGAGCGTGGCCGATGGGTAGACGGTGATCCGCTCCCGCTTGTCGGCCCACCGCCGCAAGAGGTCCGCGACGTTGTTCGGAACGGGCCGGATGGCGTGGCGGTCGAGCGTCTGCTTGATCCCGGCCAGCGTCATCCCGGATTCGAGGCCGTGGTACGTCTCGTCGGCGTTCAACTCCAGCGTGCAAGCCGGGCCGATCTGCTTCCACGTCGCGAACCGCGACAGCTCCGCGACCAACCCCGGCGTCAGCCCCTGGCGGTAGACGATCACCTCGGCGTTCGGCTGGACCATGAGCGTCTGCGGGAACGGCGGCGGCAGCGGCGGCTCGGCCTCGTTGCAGAACAGGTGGCGGCCGAACTCGGACAGGCGGAACTGCTTCGGCTCGCCCGCCTGGAAATCGACGAGCCGCATCGGGCACGCCACGGACAGGAGCAGAGCCTCCACCCAACTCGCCCCTTGCGTCTTCGCGGCCTCGCGCGAGAGGGTTGACGGCAGGGACGGGTGGTTCTCCCACAGCGGCGCGGCGAGGTCGGTCGCCGCCTTCCACTTGTTCGGCGACGCCGCCAGTTGGTCGAGCACGACGAGCGCCGCCGTCGGTGTCGGGGACAGCCCGCCCTCCGTCGGGGCGTACCCCTTGAGCGGGTCCCACGTCTCGATCTGGAAAAACGCCGCGAGCAGGTGCGACAGCAGCGGCCACAGGCCGACGGCCCAGCCGGACGCCACGGGGTCGGCGTGGTAGTCGGTCTCGACCTGGCGGAACAACCCGGCGGCGACGGCCCACTCGAACGCCAGCACGCCGGCGTCCGGGACGGCGTGCGGCACGTCCACGAGCGGGGCGTTCAACACGTCGTCGCCCTGAAGCCGCGTCAGGTCTCGCTTGAAGAGGAGCTTCGCCTGCGTCACCTTCACCGGCGTCGGCCGGGTGATTTGCCAGGCCGCCGCGAGGCGGAGCGGCCAGTCGAGGCCGTCGGGCTGCACGGCGGTTCCCGCCGTGACCTTCGCTTTCGGCCGCGTGTCGTCCATCAGCCCGCGGGACCGCGCGGCCACCGCCGGATGTACGAACACGGAGGCGGTCATCGTCCCGGCCCGGCCGAACCACGCGGCGAAGTCGGTCAACGCGTCGTCGGCGTCTGTCGGAAAGAACAGGCCCGATTCGAGCAATTGTTGGACGGGGCCGAACCCGTCGGCGAACCCGGCGGCGGCGGACAGCGTGATGAGTTGGCCGACCTTCCAGATCGGTTGGCGGCTCAGCCCGACGAGGCGGAGGAGGGTTTGCGGGGCGTCCGGCAGCTCGCGGACCCGGCGGTCGATGACCGGGGCGTTCGTCAGCGTCGCGGCGGCCTTGTCGATCAGGTCCGGCAGCGTCTGCCCGATCTTCGGCTTCACCAGCCGCGAGCACACGGCCCGCGCCAGCGGCTCGGCGTACCGGCCGAGCGTCTCGTGAACCCGATCAGTCCAATGGGCGAAATCCAACGGCAACGGAGGCATCCAGTCGTTTTACGATTCGGCCCGGCTAACGACCTGTGGCGTGTGCCCCATCTTGCGGAGTTCGTCCAGGACGGCGTCGATCCGGCCGGGGCGGACGAGCAGCACGCGGTCCGCGAGCCGGCCGACGACCTCGCCGGCGAGCTTCTTGCGGGCGAGCAGTTCTTGCGCGAGGACGGCGTCCTCGGTGAGGACGAAGCAGACCCGGCGGTGGAGTTTCGCCGCGAGGCGGGGTGAGGGTGGGGTCATGGGTGGGTGTCGGGGTGTTGGAAGCGAAGTTTCGGCGAGGGGACGTCAGCCCTCTGATTCTGGAGGGAGCGTGTCCGATAATCAGAGCTGACGCCGCCCTCGCCCAGGGTTTCGACAGAGCACAAAGCACCGAGCCGGGGTTTGTTGTTTTGTTCCCTCCCCCCTTGGGGGGGAGGGAACAAAGACAGCAGCCATCGCCGCTTGCTTGCGTTCTGCTACCCCTTCGTGGTGAAAACCCTCACGTACACTCCGCCTTCGGCGGCGTGATGAACCCGCGCTCGTCGAGGATTTCGTAGCTGTACCCCTGTTCCGTCAGGAACATCTGCCGGTGCTGGGCGAAGTCGAGTTCCTTCGTGTCGCGAGTCACGACCGTGTAGAAGTGGGCGGCCCCGCCGTCGCCCTTCGGCCGGAGCACGCGGCCGAGCCGCTGGGCCTCCTCCTGGCGGCTGCCGAACGTGCCGGACACTTGAATGAGGACGTTCGCGTCCGGCAGGTCGATGGCGAAGTTGCCGACCTTCGACAGCACCAGGTGGCGGACCTCGCCGCGGCGGAACTGGTTGTACAGCAGCTCCCGCTCGCCGTTCGGCGTGGACCCGGTGATGAGCGGCAGGTCGAACCGCTTGCTCATGTTCTTCAGTTGCGTCAGGTACTGGCCGATCACGATCACCCGCTCGTTCGCGTGGCGTTCGAGCAGCCGGGCGACGATTTCGTCCTTGAGCGGGTTCTCGCTGGCGAGGCGGTACTTCTGCCGCCACTCGGCGACGGCGTACTCCATCCGGGCCTTGTCGTCCGGCAGCCCGACGCGGATTTCCGAACACGACGCGGACGCGATCCACCCCTTTGTTTCCAGTTCCCGCCAGGGCACGTCGTACTTCTTCGGCCCGATCAGGCTGAACACGTCCCCCTCCCGCTGGTCCTCGCGGATCAGCGTCGCGGTCAGCCCGAGGCGGCGGCGGGCCTGAATCTGGGCCGTCACGCGGAACACCGGCGCGGGCAGCAGGTGGACCTCGTCGTAGATGATGAGGCCCCAGTCGCGTTGCTCGAAGAGTTTGAAGTGCGGGTAGTCCTCCGGCGACCCCGGCCCGCGGCGGGTCTCTTCGTCGTCCGCTTCCTCCTCGACGAGCTCCGGCTCGCCGTTCAACAGCTCCTCGTCCGTCTCGGCCCCCTTCTTCTTCCGCTTCTTGCCGGGCCGGTACGTGAGAATCTGGTACGTCGCGACCGTGACGTTGCCGATCTCCTTCGTGTCGCCGGTGTACTCCTTAACGTCCTCGGCCGTCAGCGTCGTCTTGTCGATGATCTCGCGGACCCACTGCTTCACGGCCGTCACGCTCGTCGTCAGCACCAGCGTGTTCTTCTGAAGCAGCGACATGACGTTAATGCCGACGATGGTTTTCCCCGCCCCGCACGGCAGCACGATGACGCCGGACCCGCCCCGCACGTCGCCGCCGGCGTGGAACACGGCGGCCGCGTCCCGCTGGTAGTCGCGGACGTGGAACGGCAGCCCGGTCGTCGCGACCTCCCGCAGCGCCACCGGCAGGTTCGCGCCTTCCGTGTACCCGGCCAGGTCCTCGGCCGGGTAGCCGACGGCGATGAGGGCCTGCTTCAAGACGCCCCGATGACCGGGCTGGATCGCGAAACTGAGGCCGTCGAGCCGCTCCCCGAGGTACTCTTGCAGCTTCTTCTGGCGGGCCAATTCTTCGAGCAACGGCTTGTCGCGGCAGACGAGTTTTAGCGAGTTCTCGTCGATCCGCTCGAGTTTCACCCGTCCGTACCGGCTGACCGTCTCGGCGATGTCGGCGGGCAGATTCGCCGGGATTGGGAACTTCGTGTACTGGTTCAGCACGTCGATCATCTGGTCGGCCGTGATCCCGGCGGCGGCGGCGTTCCACAGCGACAGGTTGCTGATCCGGTACGTGTGGATGTGTTCCGGGCTTTTCTCCAGCTCCGCGAACGGGGCGAGGGCGTCGCGGGCGGCGGCGTACTTCGGGTTATCGACTTCCACCAGGATTGAGCGGTCGGACTGGACGATGAACGGGTTCGCGGGGTCGAACGTGGGCATCGCGGGTTTCGGCGAACCGGGGCGCTTCGTCGAGCTGGATGGCATAGCGGGTCCGACGGGGGTACGGGGGGCCGGAATGAGCTATCCTAGCGGCCCGTGCCGGAGGCGGACAAGGCGGATGCGGACAATGTGACGACCGGCTTTCGGCCCGTCGGCGGGCGGGCACAATCTTCAATTCTATGCGTCGCGTCAACCCAGGTGGCGATTCCGCCACGGGGGGCCACCCGTGGCGGTGGCGGCGGTGGCGGTTTCACTCTAGCAGGAACTGCCCCACGATCCAACCTTCACCCGTCTCACCCGGTCCGGTAGAGTGTCCGTTCATCCCGGAGGTCCGCATGGCCGCGATCTGGAACCCCGTCGAGACCCGTCGCAAGTACGGCCTCTACCTGACCGCCGCCGACCGTGCGAAGATCGAAATAAACATGGCCCCGCTGGAGCGCGCGAACCAACTGTTCGACGCCGACGCGGTGTTCGAGGGGGGCGGCGTGCTCGGCACGGCATTCCTCGGCGCGGCCCGGCTCTGCTCGGAGGTCGGCATCCGCTGGCACGGGCTGGCCGGCACGTCCGCCGGGGCGATCACGGCCAGTTTGCTCGCCGCGGACCTGAACATCGACCAGCTCGAACAGATTCTCGGCCACCTCGACTTCATGCACTTCCTATCGAAGAAGACGAGCCGCCTCATCTTCAACGGCGACCCGAGCGACGACCTGGAACATCCAATTCTTCTGCTCACGAACTTGGCGATGACCGGCGAGCTGGGCGAATACTCGTCCGACCCGTTCCGGGCGTGGCTCGACGAGATTCTGAAGTGGGCCGGGAAGCAGACGTTCGGCGAGATGTGGGACCGTAGCCACCTCGCGACCGACCGGCAACTGAAGGTTGTGATCTCGGACGTGACGAAGGGCGAGATGAAGGTTCTGCCGGACGACCTGGAACCGGCGCGGCCGACGCCCGCGCGACCGGCGGAAGGGACGCCGACCACGACGATGCAGGCCGCCCGCGTGGACTACCGGCCGCCGCTGACGCCCAAGCAGCGGGGGTTCGGCGTGGCGGAAGCCGTGCGGCTGTCGATGAGCATCCCGTTCTTCTTCGAGCCGGGGACGCTGGAACAGAGCCGGATCGTGGACGGCGGCATCCTCAGCAACTTCCCGCTCTGGATTTTCGACGACGACACGCCCGGCGTCGCCCCGTCGTGGCCGACGTTCGGGTTCCGCCTCATCGACCGGGCCGACGCGCTGCCGTCGAAGATCGATACGGCCACGGAGCTGCTGTCGAGCATGTTGAAGACGATGATGCTGGCCGGGGACCGCCGCTACCTCAGCCAGCGGCACCAGGGGCGGGTGATCGACCTCGACCTGACCGGCCTCGGCATCACGGCCACGCAGTTCGGCGTCACGGCCGACCAGAAGGACCAGCTCTACACCCGCGGCTACCTGTCGGCGAAGGACTTCTTCCTGAACCGCTGGAGTTGGAAGAACCACCTGACGCTCCGCGGGTTTTGATTGTAGAATCGCCCGTGTTCGGGTAGCGTTTCCCGGAACGGTCCCACCCCGCACCCACCTTCCCACATTCATCATGATCGCACGCATCCTCCTCGCCGCCGGGGCGCTCCTCGGCTCGGCTCACCTCGCTTCCGCCGAGAACTGGCCGCAGTGGCGCGGGCCGGTGAACGACGGCCACAGCCCCGAGACCGGCCTGCCGACGGCGTGGGCGGCAGACAAGAACGTCGTGTGGAAGACGCCGCTGCCGGGCATGGGGGCCTCAACGCCGTGCGTCTGGGGCGAGAGCATCTTCATCACGACGCAGGAGGGGGCCGACCTGTTCGTGAAGTGCATCGGCACGGACGGGAAGCCGAAGTGGAGCGAGAAGCTCGGCACGAGCCGCGGCAAGGCGTACCGTAACGACGAGGGGAACGACGCCTCCGCGTCGTGCAGCACGGACGGGAAGCTCGTGTTCGCGTTCGCCGGGTCCGGCCACGTCGCCGCGTTCGACTTCACCGGCAAGAAGGCGTGGGGCTTCGACGCGCAGGAGAAGTACGGCGAGTTCGCCATCCAGTTCGGCGTCCACCAGACGCCGGTGCTGTACAAGGATCGGCTGTACCTCTCGCTGTTGCACCGCAAAGCGCAGCTGTTGGTCGCGCTGAACACGAAGGACGGCTCGGAAGTGTGGCAGCACAAGCGACAGAGCGACGGCCGCGGCGAGTCGCCGGACGTTTACGCCTCGCCGTTCGTCTGGGAGAAGGGCGAGCAGGCGCTTCTCATCTCTCACGGCAACGACTACTGCACCGCCCACAAGCTCGACACCGGCGAAGAGGTCTGGCGGGTCGCGGAGTTGAACCCGAAGATGAAGTACAACATGGCGTGGCGGGCCGTGTCGTCGCCGCTGGTGACGCCGGACCTGATCGTCGTGCCGTCGTGCAAGCGGGGCGTGACGGTGGGCGTCGATCCGGCGACCGCGAAGGGCACGATCAACCCCGGCAGCGCCGGCGAACTTTGGCGGCTGCCGAAGGACACGCCGGACGTGCCGTCGCCGCTGTTGGTGGACGACCTCGTTTACATCATGGGCGAGGGCGGCACTCTCTACTGCCACGAGGCGAAGACCGGCAAGCCGGTGTACGCCGAGAAAGTGTCGAACATGCGACACCGGGCCAGCCCGGTGTACGCGGACGGCAAGCTCTACCTCACTGGCCGGGACGGGTTGGTGATCGTCGTAAAGGCCGGCCGGACGTTCGAGAAGCTGGCCGAGAACAAGTTGCCGGACACGTTCACCGCGTCCCCGGCCGTGTCCGGCGGCTGCATCTACCTCCGCGGGTTCAACAACCTCTGGGCCATCGGGACGAAGTAACCGGGCCGCGGTCCCGTGGCCGTGACTAAACTAACGTCATGCCACGGGAGTTCATTTCTCGCTTCGCCCCCACGCCGACGGACGCGGACTGGGACCTTGCGGCCGAATCCATCGCGGTCAAAATCCGCTGGTTCGGCCTCGTCGTCGGCGTCGTCCTCGCGAACGTCGCCGCGACCGCCGACCCGCGGCCGCTGAACCTCATCCTGCTCCTCGGCCTCGCGTTCACCGCCCTCGACACGTACTACTTCACCCGCCGCCGGGTCCTGTTCCGCGACCAGCCGCTCGTCATCTCCATCATGGAGAGCCTGTTCATCGGGCTGCTCTGCTACTTCCACACCGGCCTCGAAAGCCCGTTCCGCTACTACTACATCCTGTCGCTCGTCTGCTGCGCCATCCGATTCTCGCCGCGGACGACGTTCATCACCTGCGGCCTCGCCTGCCTCAGTTACGGGGTCCTGTTCGCGACGCTGCCCGGCGGCGACCCGCAGCTGGCGGCGCTCATGCTCGTGGTCCTCGTCTGGGTGGCGTGGGCCGCGAGCGGGCTGGCGAAGCTGCTCAAGCGGGCCGGCGAGCGGCTTCGCGTGTTGAACGACGAGTTGCAAGAAAATAAGAACCAGCTCGAAACCCGAATCGCCGAGCGGACCCGGGAACTCGAAGAGACGCAGGCCCAGGTGCTGCACCAGGAGAAGATGGCCGCGTTCGGCCTGCTCGCGGCCGGGATCGCGCACGAGGTCGGCAACCCGCTCACGGCGATCAGTTCGCTCGTCCAGATGCTCGAACACCGCGATCTCGACGACTACACGCGGAACAAGCTCGGGCAGGTCGGCGGGCAGCTCGTCCGTATCCAGTCGATCCTCCGCGAACTCGTGAACTTCAGCCGCCCGGCCAGCACGCAGCGGGGCAACGTCTCCGTCCGCGACATCATCGACGAGGCGCTCGGCATCGCGAAGTTCTACAAGGGCGGCAAGAACCGCACGATCGCCGTGGCCCTCGCCGACGACCTGCCGCTCGTCCCCGGCGTGCGGGACCAGCTCGTGCAGATCGTGTTCAACCTCGTGCTGAACGCCATCGACGCGACGGGGAAGGGCGGCCGCATCACCGTGTCCGCTTCTTGCGCGAACGGCACGATGCAACTCGCCGTGTCCGACGACGGGACCGGCATCCCGGCGGACGTGCGGGCGAAGCTGTTTCGGCCGTACTTCACGACGAAGCGGCACGGCACCGGGCTGGGGCTGTTCGTCATCCGCAAGATCGCGGAGGAGCACGGCGGGCGGGTCGAGGTGGAGAGCGAGTCCGGTCACGGGACGACGTTCCGCGTGGCGCTGCCGACGGTCCGCCCCGTCGCCGCGCCGCGCCCGGCGGAGGTCGCCTGATGCCGAACCGCGTCGAAGCCACGTCCGTCCTCGTCGTCGATGACGAGCAACTCATCCGCGAGACGCTCGCCGAGTTCCTGCACGGGCAGGGGTTCCGCGTCGCCACCGCCGCGAGCGGCGAGCACGCCCTCTCGACGATCCGCAAGGCCCCCTTCGACGTGGTGATCTGCGACATCAACCTCCCCGGCCTCGACGGCCTCGAAGTTTTGGAGCGTGTGTCACGGAGCAACCCGGAAACGTTCGTCCTGCTCATCACCGCCTACGCGACAGTCGATACCGCCGTCGAAGCCTTCCACAAAGGCGCGTCCGACTACCTGATGAAGCCGATCATCCTGCAAGAGGTTTCGCAGAAGATTCGGCGGCTGATGACGCAGAAGGAGATCGCCCGCGAAAACCAGTGGCTCCGCCGCGAACTGAACCGGCAGGCGGATGCCGGGGACATGGTGATCGGCCGCAGCCCGGCGATGCAGACGGCGATGCAACTCGCACAGAAGGTCGGCCCGACGCCTTCGACGGTTCTCATCCTCGGCGAGAGCGGGACGGGCAAGAAGCTCATGGCGAAGGCCGTCCACCGCTTCGCCCAGACCGGCGGCGTCGAGAGCCGGTTCCTCGCCGTGAACTGCGCCGCAATCCCCGGCGAGCGGCTGGAGAACCAACTGTTCGGCCACCTGAAAGGGGCATTCCCTGGCGCGGACTCGGACCAGGCCGGGCTGTTCGTGTACGCCGGGACGGGCACGGTCTTCCTCGACGAGATCGGCGAACTGCCGCTCGGCACGCAGGCGAAACTCCTTCGCGCGATAGAGCAGAAGGAAATCTTGCCGATCGGCGCGAACGAGCCGGTCCCGGTGTCGGCCCGCGTCGTCGCGGCGACGCACAAGAACCTGCAAGACGAGGTCGCGGCCGGGCGGTTCCGCGAGGACCTGTTCTACCGGCTGAACATCGTCACGCTCACGCTGCCGCCGCTACGGGACCGGCGGGAGGACATCCCGGAGTTCGTCGAGCGGCTCATCGCGAAGCACGCGCAGGCGATGGGCAAGCGGTTCGTCGGGGCCAGCCGGGAGGCCGTCGAGTTGCTCATGCGTTACCCGTGGAAGGGCAACGTCCGCGAGCTGGACAACGCGATCCAGCGGGCGATCATCCTCGGCGACGGTCCGCTGATCCAGCCGTCCGATCTGCCGCCGGACATCGCCCCGAACCCGGCGGACCCGTCGGCCGTGGACGACCTGAACGAGGCGGCGGCGCGGTTCGAGAAGCTGCACATCGAGCGGATACTTCGACAGACGCCGGACAAGCGGGAGGCGGCGAAGCGGCTCGGCATCGGGCTGAGTTCGCTCTACCGCAAGATCGAGCAGTACGGCATCGGGGAGAAGTGACCCGACTTCCGAAGTCCGGCTTCGACTTCGGAAGTCGATCCCGCGCAGAAGCGCCCGTGGGACCGGGATACGCCACTCTTCCCCTCGACTTCCGAAGTCGAAGCCGGACTTCGGAAGTCTGGGTGTTGCGATTCCCTACGCGATTTGGCACAATACAAAAGTTCCGCACGCCGCCGACCCTCTTCTGGTAGACCGATGACGTTCCGACACTCCCCCGGCCTCGTCCTCGCGCTCTTGTGCTGTTCCGCCGTCCGCGCCGCCGACCCCGACCCGAAAGGCGTGGAGTTCTTCGAGGCGAAAATCCGCCCCGTCCTCGTCGAGCATTGCGTGAAGTGCCATTCGTCCGATGCGGAAAAGAACAACAAATTGAAGGCGGAACTTTACCTCGACACGGCCGAGGGGGTGAAGAAGGGCGGCGAGAGTGGCAAGGTTGTCGTCCCGCACAAAGCGGCCGAGAGTCTGCTCCTGAAGTCGCTGAAGTACGACGGCGACGTGAAGATGCCGCCGAAGGGGAAGCTGCCGGACGCGGTGATCTCGGACTTCGAGAAGTGGGTGAACATGGGCGCGCCCGATCCCCGCGGCGGGAAAGTCGCGGCCCGGAGGCAGGTCGGTATGTCCGTCGAAGACGGCCGCAAGTTCTGGGCGTACCAACTCCCGAAGGCTCCGGCCGCGCCCGCGGTCACGAACGCGGACTGGGCAAAGGCCGACATTGACCGCTTCATTCTCTCGAAGCTCGAAGAGAAGCGGTTCGCGCCGGCGAAGCCGGCCGACCGCGCGACGCTCGCCCGGCGGCTCTACTACGACCTGATCGGCCTTCCGCCGACGCCGGAGGAAGTCGATGCGTTCGTGAAGGACCCATCCGGCGATGCGGTCGAGAAGCTGGTGGACAAGCTGCTCGCGTCGCCGCACTTCGGCGAGCGGTGGGGCCGCCACTGGCTGGACGTGGCCCGGTACGCCGAGTCGGTAACGCTCCGCGGGTTCGTACTCGACGAGGCGTGGCGGTACCGCGACTACGTCATCGAGTCGTTCAACAACGATGTGCCGTTCGACCGGTTCGTGAAGGAACAGATCGCCGGGGACTTGCTCCCGGCCGACGACTGGGCCGCGAAGCGGCGGCAGACGACGGCCACGACGTTCCTCGCCCTCGGCAACACGAACCTCGAAGAGCAGGACAAGAAGCAACTCCGCATGGACGTGGTGGACGAGCAGCTCGACGTGATTACGAAGGGCTTCCTCGCCCAGACCGTGACGTGCGCCCGGTGTCACGACCACAAGTTCGACCCGATCCCGACGAAGGACTACTACGCCCTCGCCGGCATCCTGCGGAACGCGAAGACGCTGGAACACGCGAACGTCTCGAAGTGGATCGACGTGCCGCTGCCGGTCGATCCGGCTGACGAGACGGTGCTCAAGACGGCCGAGGACGCCATCGCCGCGCTGCAGGCCCGGATCAAGGCCGAGAAGGGGAAAACGAGCGTCGCGAAGGCCGGGGGGATTCTTCCCGTCAAGGACGTGCCCGGCGTCGTGGTGGACGACGCGGCCGCGAAGAAGGTCGGCGACTGGATGCACTCGACGCACTCCGGCCAGTACATCGCCGCCGGTTACCTGCACGACATGAACGCCGGGAAGGGCGAGAAGACGCTCACGTTCCAGCCGGACAACCTGCCGCCGGGCAAGTACGAGGTCCGGCTGGCGTACTCGCCGGGCACGTCGAGGGCGGAGAACGTCCCGGTCGCCGTCTTCAGTGCCGACGGCGAGAAGGAACTGACCGTGGACATGCGGAAGAACCCGCCGGTGGATGATCGCTTCGTGTCCCTCGGCGAGCACCGGTTCGAGAAGGGCGGGCTGGCCTACGTCATCATCTCGAACGAGAACACGAAGGGCCACGTCACCGCCGACGCCATCGCGTTCGTCCCGGTCGAGAAGACCGAATCCGGAGCCACGAAGGCGGTCGGGAAGGCCGGCACGAGCGATACGCTGAAGGCGATGGAAGCGGAGTTGAAAAAGCTCCAGGAAGTCAGCCCGAAGCGGCCGAAGGCGATTTCCGTCGTCGAGGAGAAGCAGATCGAGGGCGCCCGCGTCCACGTCCGCGGCAGCGTCCACAACCTCGGCGACGCCGCCCCGCGCGGCGTACTGCAAGTGGCGCTGCACGGCCCGGCCCCGACCTTCCCGAAGGGCCAGAGCGGCCGGCGGGAGTTGGCCGAGTGGATCACGTCGAAGGACAACCCGCTGACCGCCCGCGTCATCGTCAACCGTACCTGGCACTGGCTGTTCGGGTCCGGCCTCGTCCGCACGACGGACAACTTCGGCACGACCGGCGAATTGCCGTCGCACCCGGAACTCCTCGACCACCTCGCGACAAAGTTCGTCGCCGACGGTTGGTCGATGAAGAAGCTCGTCCGCTCGATCGTCCTCAGCCGGACCTACCAGCAATCGACCGTGGGCGACGCGAAGCTACTCGCCGTTGACCCGGACAACCGGCTCTTCGGCCGGTTCAACCGCCGCCGCCAGGACGCCGAGGTCCTGCGCGACACGATTCTGTCGGTCAGCGGGCAACTATCACCCGAGAGGGAAGGGCCTACCTACCCCGCGACGCTTGCCGCCGACTACTCGTACAAGACGACCTCGACCCGACGGAGCGTCTACCTGCCGATGTTCCGTAACGCGATGCCGGAACTGTTGGAAGTGTTCGACATGGCCGACCCGAGCACCGTGACGGGCGCGCGGAACGTCAGCACCGTCGCCCCGCAGGCCCTCTACCTGATGAACAACCCGTTCGTCGCGGAGCAGGCGAAGGCTGCGGCCCAGCGGTTGCTCGACGGCTCCCGGAACATGAATGACGACCAACGGTTGACCCGCCTGTACCGCCTGACCCTCGGCCGCGAGCCGACGGCCGGCGAGCGGGAGGTCGCAACGAAGTTCCTGCAGAACCGTTCCGACGCGAGTGATGCGTGGGCGAAGCTGTTCCACGCGGTGTTCGCGTCCGCCGACTTCCGATACGTGAACTGAGGGTTGAACCGTGCTCTCCCCGATCTCCCGCCGTGACTGGCTCTCCCGCACCGGCTGCGGCTTCGGCGCGTTGGCGCTCGCCGGGCTGTCCACGGCCCAGGCCGCGAAGGACGACCCGCTCGCGCCGAAGGCCCCGCACCACGCGCCGAAGGCGAAGCGGGTCATCTTCCTGTTCATGCAGGGCGGCGTCAGCCACGTCGATTCCTACGACTACAAGCCGCGGCTGGAGAAGGACAACGGCAAGCAGATGCCGTTCGACGACGCCCGCGTCCTGGCCAACACCGGCAACCGCGGGTCCACGCAACGGGTCATGAAGCCGCTGTGGAAGTTCGCCCAGCACGGGCAGACCGGCCGGTGGGCGTCCGACCTGTTCCCGACCGTCAACGACCACCTCGACGGGCTGACGTTCCTCCACTCCTTGCACACCGAGGGCGTGGCCCACGGCCCGGCCACGCTGTTCCTGCACTGCGGCTCCACGAGTTTCGTCCGGCCGAGCTTTGGGTCGTGGACGCTCTACGGCCTCGGCACGGAAAACCAAAACCTGCCGGGGTTCGTCTCCATCGCCCCGTCGAGCGGCAACGGCGGGGCGCGGAACTACGGCAACGCCTTCCTGCCGGCCGTCTACCAGGGGACGCCGCTCGGCCGTGCCGGCGGCCCGGCGTCGGAGGTCGCGATCCGCAACGTCAGCGGGACCGCCGCGCCGTTCGACCTGCTGCGGGAGCTGCACGCCGAGCAGTTGAAGCGGACGCCCGGCGACGCGGAACTGGAGGCGGTCGCGAACTCCTACGAACTCGCGTGGCGGATGCAGCAGAATGCCCCGGACGCGCTCGACCTCTCGAAAGAGACGAAGGAGACGCTCGCCCTGTACGGCATTGGTGAGAAGCCGACCGACACGTTCGGCCGCGAGTGCCTGATGGCCCGGCGGCTGTGCGAGAGCGGCGTCCGGTTCGTGCAGGTGACCTACGGCGACAACTCCGCGAACCCGGCGTGGGACCAGCACTCCAACCTGCCGAAGCACGGCGACCACGCGAAGGCGGTGGACAAGCCGATCGCCGGGCTGCTCGCGGACCTCGAACGCCGCGGGCTGTTGAAGGACACGATCGTCTGGTGGGGCGGTGAGTTCGGGCGGACGCCCTACGCCGAGAAGAACGGGACGGGCCGCGACCACAACCCCGGCGGGTTCACCGTCTGGCTCGCCGGCGGCGGGTTCAAGCCGGGGTTCGCGTTCGGCGCGACCGACGAGTTCGGGCACGCGGCCGTGCAGGACAAGGTTCACATGCACGACCTGCACGCGACGATCCTGCACCAGTTGGGCCTGGACCACGAGAAGCTGACGTACCGGTACGCCGGGCGGAACTTCCGCCTGACCGACGTTCACGGCCGGGTGGTAAAGGAGTTGTTGGGTTAATTCGCCGGCCGTTCGGCCACGGCGATCATGCAGTCGCTCTGGCCGAATGCGTAGGTCAGCCACGCCGCGCACTTCGCGACCGGCTTCCACGTCAACGGCCGTTGCCACAATGAGGCCGTGTTCTTCTGCACGGCCAGCTTCGCCGACGACCGCAGCCAGTCGCTGTGCCGGACGAGCCGCTGCGACTCGACCCGGTAGCCGCACGACTCGAGCGCGTCGCGGAGCGTCGCCGGGGTGAAGTGGACGAGGTGGCGCGGCAAGTCGAGGCCGAACCACGCCGGGCCGAACCACCGGAACGGCCAACTGTCGATGTTCGGGCACGCCACGATCAGCTTCCCGCCGGGGGTCAGCAGCCGGTAGGCTTCGCGGAGGATGCCGAGCGGGTCGTGGACGTGTTCGAGCGAGTGCCACATCGTAATCACGTCGAACGACGCCGGCGCGAGGTCGTCGTGCGGCAGCGTCCCGACGAGGGCCTTCAGGCCGAGCGATTCTTGCACCTCCCGCACCGCGCCGACGGACGCGTCCAGCCCCGTGACTTCCCAGCCCTGGTCGGCCATCCGCTTTAGGAACGAGCCGCCGCCGCAGCCGAAGTCGAGCAGGCGGCCGGGCTTCTCGACGGGCAGGATGCCGCGGCGCTCCGGCGACCGGCCGGAGACGCGGCCCCACCATGAGTTGGCGCGGGCGAGTTGAATCTTCCGCGGCCGGCGGTGCGGCTTGTAGTCGGTCGGGTAGAACGCCCCGATGCTCGCGGCGTCCGGCCGCGGGTTCGTGTACTTCAGCGCGCAGTGTCGGCACTGGACGACCGCGAACCACAGCCCCTCGCCGGCCGTCGGCGTCGGGTCTTGCGCCTCCTGCACGCAGTCGGCCTCGGCGTGGCCGCACAGCGGGCAGGGCGTCTCGTCCCAGGCGATGGCGCTCGCCGGCGACGGGGTCGGGGACGCGGACAGTCGCGGCAGCATCATGACGAGCCTTCCCTGGTTACGGCCGAAGTGTAGCCCGGTCGGGAAAGGCCCGTCAACGGCAGCTCACGGCGGTGTCCGAACGCCGTCATTCAACCGACCGTTTGGACGCCGCCACCGCCGCCACCGCCACGGGTGGCCCCCGTGGCGGAAACGCCACCTGGGTTGACGCGACTGGTAAAATGACGATTGGTCCTTGCATCAACTACCACCCGGCCAGCGGGTGTTTTCGGTTCTTCAGCGGCAACTCGACGGCCTTCTCTGTTCGGTGCGACTCGTATACGGCCAGGATCATCTCCAGTGCCGCCCGGCCGTCGGCGATGCCGTCGAGTGGTTGCCGGTCCTCGGCGACGGCCTTCAACAAGTCCTGCACGCACCAGATGTTGCCGTTGCCCACGTCGCCGGCCTTCAGCGGTTCCGGCTTGCCGACGCCGGCGGACGTGATCTGCTGCCACGCGGCCTTGCTTTTGCCCGGCATCCACGCCGGGTCCTCGCACAGGTACGCCGGCGGTAGTGCCCCGAACCCGACGTGGATCATCCCCTTCGTGCCGCGGATTTCGAGGGAGAACCGGCTGCCGGCCCCGGCCTTCGCCTTGAGCGTCGTGTACCGGCCGACGGCGAGGCCGTCGAACCCATATGTCGCCGTAATGTGGTCGCCGACGATCGGGCCGATCTGCTCGCCGCCGGGCCGCACGTCCCCGGCCACCGCCTTGCGGCCCGACTGGTTGATCCGCGCGAAACACCACCGCGCGTCGCCGACGAGGTATCGCATCAGGTCGAACGTGTGCGTCCCGAGGACCATGAGGTCCTCACCGCCGCCGCGCTGGTCTTCCTTGCCGTGGCCGTGCAGCTCAATCACGTCGCCGATCTTGCCCTCGCCGATCAGATCGCGGATCACCTTAACCCGCGGGCTGTACCGCGTCTGGTGGGCGACGGCGCACTTCACGTGATGCTTCTCGCACGCCGCGACCATCTCGTCCGCTTCCTGAAGCGTTCGTGCGGCCGGCTTCTCCAGGAAAATGTTCGCCCCGTGTTCGGCGCACGCCAGCACCATGTCCCGGTGGCAGTCCGGCCAGCGGTCGGCGACGCTCACCACCTGCGGCCGCTCCTTCGCCAGCATCTCCCGGTAGTCGGCGTAGCCGGCCTTCGCCCTCAGCTTCGCCACGGCCGCGGCCCGGCCCTTCTCGTTCTCGTCGGCGACGGCCACGATCTCGACGTTCGGAACTTGGAGCCAGATGGTGTCGAGGCCGTGCCCGTAGTTCCCCTTGCCGGTCCGGCCGATGACGGCCACGCGGACGGTTTTCTCGGCCATGACGACACCCTCCGAGCGGATCGGTAAACTGAAGGACGATGGTAACACCGAGGAGGTCGCGATGCTACGACATTGGCAACTGCTCGCAGCCGCGATCTGGGGCACTCTCGCGGTGCTCATCTTCTTCCGCGAATCGCTGTTCGAGCCGGAGCAGGTGGACCGGTTCCCGGTGCGGAACTGGACGATGGCGAACCTGATCTGCGCGTTCCTGGCCATCTGGAACGTGGCCCGGTGGTATCAAGCGAACGCGGCCCGGCGCGCGGCCGAGCCGGTCCGGAAGCCGTTGCAGCCGAACCCCGACGCGCCGCAAGGGTACGAGTACATCCCCGAGTTCGACTTCCAGAAGCAGGACGCGGAAGAAAAGAAGAACGACCCCGGTTAGCGGGCGACCCAACGGGTCGCCCACTACTTCTCGTGCAGTTCGCAGTACGCGAAAAGTTTCGGGTACAGCGGCAGAAATCGCAGGACCCGGAACCACCCGCGGGCCTGCACGACGGCCGGCCGTCGGCAGAAGCTGCACCGCACGGCCGTGCCGTCCGCCCGCAGCACGAGCCGCTCGCGCCGCCGGTGCTCGTGGTCGGCCTTCTCGCCGTCCGTCACCCCGCGGCGGGCCAGTTCGCCTTCTATCAGGTCCACGGCGGCCGGCTCCATCTCGTCGCGGAACACCGTGACGCGGTCCAACAACTCTTCCGTTTCCGCCTCCCGCATCCGCTTCGCGATCGTCTTCAAATCGAGCCGCATCGGGTATTTGCCTCAAAGCGCGGCGGGCAGAGCTTTTGGAACTCCGGAACCCGCGGGTGCGTCCTAGTGTTGTATCACTAGCGTAACGCCGCCGCCCGTATCCCTGGACCCGTGGTCCGCCGGTGGGTTAGACTACAATCAGACCGTGCGGGTCGGCCCCCACGCCGGCCGCCCGTTCGCCGCTCCTCTGGGGGTCACCCGATGACTCGAATCGCCGCCGGGCTGTTCTCGCTCGGCCTCTGCCTGACGCTGACCGCCCGCGCCGCCGACGTTACCGTCGCGCCGCAGACCGATGCCATCAACAAGCACATCAAGGACGGGTGGGAGAAGGCCGGCGTCAAGAAGCCGGCCGAGAAGGCCACGGACCTGGAGTTCATGCGGCGGGCCTTCATCGACCTGATCGGCCGCATCCCGACGACCGAGGAAGCCCTCGACTTCGACGCCGACAAGAGCGCCGGCCGCCGGGCCAAGTTGATTCACCGGCTACTGTACGCGAAGGAGTACAAGCCGAAGGTCAACGGCATGACCGTGAAGCTGGACGGCAAGAAGGAGCTGAGCTTCTCCTACACCGACGAGTTCGCCGAGCACTGGTCGAACATCTGGACCGTCTGGCTGCTCACCCGGACCGGCCACCCGCTGTACCGCCAGCAGATGGGCGTCTGGCTGGAGACGGAACTCGGGGCGAACCTCGAAGCGGCCGTCACGCCGTACGACGAACTCGTCACGAAGCTGCTCACCGCGAAGGGGAAGTCGAACGAGAATGGGGCGGTGAATTTCATCATCCACCACCTCGGCGAACCGACGCCCAACGAGAAGCAGGCGGAGATGGGCAAGTTCGACGCCGTTCCGATCACGTCGCGGGTCACCCGCCTATTCCTCGGCATCCAGACGAACTGCACCCAGTGTCACGACCACCCGTTCAACAAGGAGTGGGTGCAGGGCGACTTCTGGGGCGTGAACGCGTTCTTCCGGCAGACCGTCCGGGACAAGACGCCGACCTCCGACCAGGACCGGCGGATGATGGCGAACCCGGTGCAGGTCGAGCTGACCGACGAGACGAAGTACAACGCGCAGTCGATCATCTTCTACGAGCGCCGCGACGGGAAGCTGATGGCGACGAAGCCGAACTTCCTGAAGGACCTGGCGAAGGCGGAGTCGGGCGAAACGGACGTGAAGCTCATCGGGAAGGCGGAGAAGTCCCGGCGGGACGCGCTCGCGGAGTTCGTGTTGAAGCACGACAACTTCTCGAAAGCCTACGTCAACCGCGTCTGGGGCCACCTGTTCGGCCGCGGGCTGAACAAGGAGGCGAGCATCGACGACTTCGGGTCGCACAACGAGGTCGTCCACCCGGAACTGCTCGCCGAGTTGGGCAAGGAGTTCGCCAACTACAAGTACGACATGAAGAAGCTGCTCTACTGGATTTGCTGCAGCGACGCCTACAGCCTCAGCCACGTGGCGAACAAGGACTACGTGGACCAGAAGTACGACGCGTACTTCGCCCGGATGCCGCTGAAGGCGCTGTCGCCGGAGGTGCTGTTCGAGGCGATCAACACGGCCACGAAGTCCGAGCTGTACCAGGACGCCGACGCCCGGAAGCGGCAACGGGACCAGTGGATGTCGAAACTCGTCCGCAACTTCGGCGACGACGAGGGGAACGAGATGACGTTCAACGGCACGGTCGTGCAGGCCCTCCTGATGATGAACGGCAAGGAGCTGAACGACGAGGTCGTGAAGAAGACGGCGACGAACCCGGTCACGCGGGTCGTGGCGAAGCACTCGAAGAACGGGACGGCGGCGGTCAACTCGTCCGCGGTCATCGACGAGCTGTTCCTGGCGACGCTGACCCGCAAGCCCACGTCCGAGGAGCGGGTGAAGATCACGAACATCATGAACAAGGGGGCGGTGATCGCGGCGGAGGCGAAGCCGGACGCGAAGCCGGTGACGCCGGCGAAGCCCGACCCGAAGCGGCCGAAGCAGCCGGTCGCGCCGCCGACCCCGACCGGCCCGCGGATGGTTCCGGGGACCGGGCCGAACGACCTGAGCTTCTACCAGGACCTGTTCTGGGCGCTGCTCAACACGAACGAGTTCATGTTGAACCACTAAGCGACGAAGCCGTTAAACGCGACTGGCCGCCTCCGAAGGGAGGCGGCCGTTTTTGTTGACGGCAACCGCTCCGAAAAGCAGCCCATTGAGCAGGTTTTCAGGCCGAAAGCCTGGGACATGTCAGCCCAGGGCAACGCCCAGGGTCGGACACCCGCGGAGGGAAGCCCTGAAGGGGCGTGACAGTTGCGCTGTCACGCCCCTTCAGGGCTTGTTGCGTTAGGTGGCCGTCTACCCAGCGCGTTGCCCTGGGCTGACATGTCCCACCCCTTCGGGGTGAAGAAGGTCCAGGGTGTGTGGTCTTGGGCTTCGACCCGTCGAATGTCTCGTGTCGGGCCTCGCAAAAGCCTTTACCCACCCTGCGAGTACGCCTTCTTCCCGCGGCCGATGGCGTAGTAGGTGTACCCCGCGGTCTGCATCGCCTTCTCGTCGTAGATGTTCCGCCCGTCGAAGATGACGTGCCCGGCGAGCAGCTTCTTCATCATGTCGAAGTCCGGGTTTTGGAACGCCTTCCACTCGGTCACGATCACCAGCCCGTCCGCCCCCTCGAGCGCCCCGTACGGCCCCTCGGCGTAGGACAGCTTGTCGCCGTAGATGTCCCGCACGTTCGCCATCGCCTCCGGGTCGTGGACGCGGAGTTTCACGCCGGCCTTCAGCAGCTCGTCGATCAGTACCAGGGCCGGGGCCTCGCGGATGTCGTCCGTCTGCGGCTTGAACGCCAGCCCCCAGACGGCCAGCGTCTTCCCGGCCAGCGCGTCCTTGAAGTGGAACTTGATCTTCTGGAACAGCACCTGCTTCTGGTCGTCGTTCACGTCGTCCACGGCTTCCATCAGCTTCAGCGGGAGGTTCGTCCGGCGGCCCATGGCGATGATCGCCTGCACGTCCTTCGGGAAGCACGACCCGCCGTAGCCGGGGCCGGGGAACAGGAACTGGAACCCGATCCGCTGGTCGTGGCCCATGCCCTTCCGCACGTCGTTGATGTCCGCCCCGACGCGGTCGCAGAGGTTCGCCATTTCGTTGATGAAGCTGATCTTCGTGGCGAGCATGGCGTTCGCCGCGTACTTCGTCATCTCGCTCGACTCCGGCGACATGACGATGAACGGCCGCTCCGTCCGCAGGAACGGGGCGTACAACTCCCGCAGCACTTCCGCGACCTCCGGCTTCCGCACGCCGACGACGACGCGGTCCGGCTTGTTGAAGTCGTTGATCGCGGCCCCTTCCTTCAGGAACTCCGGGTTGCTCGCGGTATCGACGTGCCCGGCCCCCTTCCGGTTCAGCCGCTCGGCGACGCCGCGGTTCGTGCCGACCGGGACGGTGCTCTTGACGATGACGACCCGCGCCCCCGGCGGGCCGGGCGGCACGTCCCGCAGGGCGTCGCCGATGGCGTCGCTGACGGCCCAGACCGCGGACAGGTCGGCGTCCCCGGCCTCCGACTGCGGCGTGCCGACGGCGATGAACACGATCCGCGCCGCCCGCACGGCCTTCGCCAGGTCGGTCGTGAACGTCAGCCGGCCGTCGCGGCGGTTCTTCTTCACCAGCTCTTCGAGGCCCGGCTCGTAGATCGGGATGCCGCCGGCGTTGAGCGTCTCGACCTTCTTCGCGTTGTTGTCCACGCAGACCACGTCGTTGCCGCTTTCGGCGAGGCACGTCCCCGTGACGAGGCCGACGTACCCCGTGCCGATGACCGCGATTTTCACGATTCACGTCTCCGCTTGGGCGATGAAAGAGGCTACCGAGAAAGGATAGAACTCGCCCGTTCGGGCGAAAGACGGGAAACCGATTTTCGACGTGTCGGGAAAATTATGACCGCGCGACGACGGTTCGCCAGTAGTCGAGCGTGTCGCGGAGCGTCTGGTCGAGTTCGTACCGCGGCCGCCAGCCGGTGAGTTGACGCAGGGCCGAGACGTCGATGGTCTGCGACAGGAGTTGCGACCGCGGCGAGCCGTCGCCGGCCGTTTCGACCGGGATGCTCGTTCTCGCCATGCCGCAAAGCGAGTCCACGATCTGGTCGAGTTGCACCAACCGGCCGCTCGCCGCGTTGAAGATGCGGCCGCGGACCGGCTGTTGCGTCGTCATGAGCAGGTCGAGCGCGACGACCACGTCCCGCACGTCGGTGAAGTCGCGGTAGCCGGACAGGTCGCCCTTGCGGATGCCGGCCCGCTTCCCGGCCTCGACCTCGGCGATCTGACTGGCGTAGTCCGAGACGACGAACCCTTTCGACTGCCGCGGGCCGATCTGGTTGAACAGCCGGACGCAAACGATGTCCAGCCCGGACTCGTTCGCCGTGCGGACGCTCAACTCCTCGGCCTTCAACTTACTCTCGGCGTACGGGCCGCGGGCGTTCGTCGGCGTTTGCTCGTCGCACGTGCCCGTGCCCTGTTGCAGGTTGCCGTAGACGTGCCCGGTGGAGGCGAACAGGACCCGCGGCCGGACGCCGCTGGCGAGGACGGCCGCGTACAGCGCCTCGGTGCTGCCGAAGTTGTCCGCCCAGCACTGCTCGGCGTTCTTGCCGGCGTCCCGCGGGTTCGAGTACCCGGCGAGGTGGTAGAGCGCGTCCGGCCGGACTTCGCGGAGGATCGCTTCGACGGCCGCCCGGTCCGACAGTTCGGCCGCGTGCAATTGCACGCGGCCGTCGAGGTGCGCCCACTCCGGGGCGAACGCCCCCTGCCGGCTGACGCCGAACAGGTGGTGTCCGCCCGCCCGACCGAGGTGTTCGACGAGGTGGCCGCCGATGAAGCCCGTCACGCCGGTGATCAGGATCCGCATGGGGAGGAGACTCCGTTCCCGGTCAGATGCCCTGGGCCTTCACGTCCGGGGTGGCGGAGTTCTTCAACCGGTCGAGGTCGGCCTTCACCATCCGCTCGACGAGTTGCTCGAAGGAGACCTCCGGGACCCAGCCGAGCTTCTGCTTCGCCTTCGCCGGGTCGCCGATGAGCAGGTCCACCTCGGCCGGGCGGACGAGGGCCGGGTCGGTCTTGACGTACTTCTTCCAGTCGAGGTCCACGGCACGGAACGCCGTGTCCACGAGCTTCTCGACGGTGTGCGTCTCGCCGGTAGCAATCACGTAGTCGTCCGGCGTGTCCTGCTGGAGCATCAGCCACATGGCGCGGACGTAGTCGCCGGCGAAGCCCCAGTCCCGCTTCGCGTCGAGGTTGCCGAGCTTCAGCTCCTTCGCGAGGCCGAGCTTGATCCGGGCCACGCCGTCGGTCACCTTGCGGGTGACGAACTCCCGGCCGCGGCGCTCGCTCTCGTGGTTGAACAAGATGCCGCTGACGCAGTACATCTTGTAGCTCTCGCGGTAGTTGATCGTGATCCAGTGGCCGTAGAGCTTCGCGACCCCGTAAGGACTGCGAGGGTAGAACGGGGTGTCCTCCGTTTGGGGCACGGCCTGGACCTTGCCGTACATCTCGCTCGACGACGCCTGGTAGAACCGGATGCGGTCCTTGCCGAGCAGCTTGATCGCTTCGAGCATCCGCGTGACGCCGATGGCCGTGAACTCGCCGGTGAGGACCGGCTGCTTCCAGCTCGTCGGCACGAAGCTCTGGGCGGCGAGGTTGTAGACCTCGTCCGGGTTAGCCACCTTGATGACGTCGATCAGGGAGAGCTGATCGAGCAGGTCGGCCTGGTGCAGCTGAATTTTGCCGGAGAGGTGGTTGATCCGCTCGAACGTCTCGGTGCTGGCCCGGCGGACGATGCCGTGGACCTCGTAGCCCTTCGCGAGTAGCAGTTCCGCCAGGTAGCTCCCGTCCTGGCCCGTGATGCCCGTAATAAGCGCTCGCTTCATTTTGCGTATCCTACGTCGAGGTACGTGACCCGCCGATCTCATCCCATCGGCACGGCTGTTATATCGGTTACAGAGCGCCGCGCCATTCAGAATTCCCCAGCAATTACCGGTCCGGACGCACCAGGATTTTCCCGGACAGGGTTCCGGCCTTCTTCAACGTGTTTTCCTCTTGAAGTTGGTGTGCGGCGGCCGACTCCGCGAGCGGGAACGTGCGGCCGATGCTCGCCCGCAACTTCCCGGCGACGAGCCACCCGTTGATCTGCTCGGCGCACGCCCGTTGTTGCTCTGGCGGGGCGTTGAACATGGCGAAGCCGAACATCGCCAGCCCTTTTACGTAGAACGGCCCGTTCGGGAACACCGGCCGCGCGGCGCGACCGGCCATGACGACGATCCGGCCGCGCGGGGCCATGAGGTCCACCGTCTTGTCGAAGTCGGCGGGCGGCAGCGTCTCGAACCACACGTCCACGCCCTTGCCGCCGGTCGCGTCCTTCACGGCCGAGGCAACGTCATCCGTCTTGTAGTTGACAACCACGTCCGCCCCGAACGCCTTCGCCGCTACCGCTTTCTCCGCCGAGCCGACGGTCGTGACGACGCGAGCGCCGACGGCCTTCGCCATCTGCACGACGGCCGACCCGACGCCGCCGGTCCCGCCGTTGACGAACACCGTCTCGCCGGCAGTCAGGTTCGTGCGGTCGAACAGGCCGAGGTGGGCCGTGATGCCGACGAGCGCGACTGCCGCCGCGTCCGCGTCCAAGACGTTCGCCGGGGTTGGGTACAGCCATTTCTCATCGACGGCGGCAAACTCCGCGAGCGTCCCCTGCCGCCCGGCGAGGCCCTGGTTCGACCCCCACACCCGGTCGCCGACCTTGAACCGCGCGACGTTCGGCCCGACGGCCTCGACCGTGCCCGCGAGGTCGCAGCCGGGGATGAACGGCTTCGGCAGGTTCGCCGCGACCAGACCGCCGCGGATGTACGTGTCGATGGGGTTCACGGCCGACGCGAGCACGCGGACCAGCACTTCGCCCACCTTCGGCTCCGGCGTCGGTAACTCGCCGACACGAATCACGTCCGGCGGTCCGGGGGCGTCGATGTACGCGGCCTTCATGATGAACCCCTCGCGGTGGAATCGTCCGGCGTCGTTCTACGGAACCGCACGGCCGCGAGCGTGAGGTACAGGCCGACGCCGCCCCACGCCGTGACACCGCAGGCTTGCAACCGCGGGTCGAATTGTTCGGTGAACGCGAGGACCAGCAGGAACCCGCTGAAAACGGTCGGCAGGATCGCCCACCGGCGGGTTCGGCAGGCGTGCAGGGCGACGGCCCACGCGGGGAGCAGCCAGCAGAAGAAGTACGTCCACGCCAGCGGCGACGAGAGCACGACGAGGATCAGCACCATCGCCGTTTCTTGGGCATCTGCTTCGGGCGTCGGCGCGAACCGGCAGCGGGTCGCGGCCAACAGCACGAGGCCGAGGACGCCGACCGCGGCGAGGCCGATCAGCTGCGACGCCTGTGGCGACAGGTTCACGACGTTCACGCGGACGTGTTCGCCCGAGTCGAGGTCGCGGGTCAGGCGGTGGGCCACCGACACGAGCGACTGGTTCCGCCGCGTGAAGCCCGTGCTGGACCGGGCGGCCATCGTGTTCCCGGACTGGTCGCCGACCATGAGGCCGAACCACTGCCGCACTTCCTCGGAGTTGCGCCCGACCCCGCGGACCGCGCCGGGCAGGACGACGACGAACACGCCGACGGCAAAGATGGTCGCAAGAATCGCCCGTTCTTCCCGCCGCACGGCCCAGTAAACGAGGAGTGGCAGCGGGAAGACTTTGATCGCAATTGCCAGGCCGAGGCAGGTTCCCGCAAGCCACGACCGCTGATGGCGAAGCAGTTCCATCGCCATCAGGACGAGAAAAAGCAGGAAGAGATTCACCTGTCCGAGCAGGAACAAATCGTAGACGTACAGCCCGCCCAGCACGACCGTGAGCAGGTAGTACCATCGCGGGTGGCCCCGCCAGCGGCCGGTCGCGGCGCGGATCGACAGGTACACGCACCCCGCCCACGAGAGCGCCGTTCCCACCACCAACACGACGACGAATGCAACCGGCCCGAGGGCCGTCAGCGGCGCAAAGAAAAGGACCGCCGCCGTCGGCGGGTACATGTACGCCACTTCGCCTTTCGGCCCGAGTTGGTACAGCGGCCCGTCATCGCGGACGACCTGCCCGATGCCGTACCAGAGGGAGTAGTCCTTGTTCGATTCCGGGCGGCGAATCGAGTTGATGACGGGCGTGACGGCGAAGGCTACGGAACAAAAGAGGATTACCCAAAGGACGGACGGCAAACTTTCCTGTCGGGGGGCCGACATCGCCGCTCCTGAGGTTCTGCCGGCTCTTGTGGAACCCTGAGCGGAAGCGACGGGGTGTTGGACCGCCTCCCCACCCCGTCGCTTCCGCTCAGGGTTCCACAAGAGCCGACATTTGCAGATTCCGTCGCGTCCGTAGTTGTACGCGAACCGCGCCCGCTTTACTATCGGTATCACCCACTCACCGCTTCCTCTTCACCTGGTGAATCATGTCCAACCCCACCCGCAGAACCTTCCTCGGCACGGCCGCGACCGCCGCAGCACTAGCCGCGACCACCCGCGCCGCCGCGGGCGACAAGCTCGTCGTCGGCGTCATGGGCATGGGCGGCCGCGGCACGGAACTGTCGAAAATCTTCGCCGCCCAGCCGAACGTGACCGTCGCCTACGTCTGCGACCCGGACCCGGCACGGGCGGGGAAGGCGGCGGACGGGCTGGTGAAGGCAAACCGGCCGAAGCCGGAGGCGGTCGCGGACTTCCGCAAACTTCTCGACGACAAGGCCGTGGACGTGCTGGTGTGCGCCGCCCCGAACCACTGGCACGCCCCGGCCGGCATCTTCGGGTGCGCGGCCGGCAAGCACTGCTACATCGAGAAGCCGTGCAGCCACACGCCGCGGGAGGGGGAGATGCTCGTCGCGGCGGCGCGGAAGCACAACAAGGTCGTGCAGATGGGCAACCAGCGGCGGAGCTGGCCGAAGGTGCAGGAGGCCATCGCGAAGCTGCACGAGGGGATCATCGGCCGCGTCTACTTCGCGCAGGCGTGGTACATGGCCAACCGCGAGTCGATCGGCGAGGGCAAGCCCGGCGACCCGCCGGCCGGCCTAGACTACGACCTGTGGCAGGGGCCGAGCACGCGGAAGGAGTTCCGGTCGAACTACCTGCACTACACCTGGCACTGGTTCTGGCACTGGGGCAACGGCGAACTCGGCAACAACGGAATCCACACGCTCGACCTGCTCCGCTGGGGGTTGGGCGTCGAGGCCCCGGTGAAGGTCACGTCCGCCGGCGGCCGTTACCGGTACAAGGACGACCAGCAGACGCCGGACACGCACGTCGTCAGCTACGATTTCGCCGAGGGCAAGACGGCGACGTGGGAGGGACTGAGCTGCAACCGCAACCCCGGCGGCAACGCGTTCGACTGCCTGTTCCACGGCGAGAAGGGGACGATGACGATCAGCGACAAGGCGTACACGGTCTTCGACCCGAAGGGCAAAGAAATCTCGACGGAGCCGGTGAAGGGCGGGGACACGGCGATCCACGTCGCGAACTTCCTGGCGGCCGTCCGCGGCGACGCGAAGCCGAACAGCGAGATCGCGCTCGGGGCGACGAGCACGCTGTTGTGCCACCTGGGGAACATCGCCCACCGCGTCGGCCGGACGCTGCACTGCGACGCGAAGACGGGGGCGATCCACAACGACCCGGACGCGATGAAGCTGTGGACGAAGGAGTACGCCCCGGCGTTCGAGCCGAAGGTGTGACGGGCGATCATGGTTTTCAGGCCAACGGCCTGGGAGCGCTCAGCCCAGGGCCAGGAGTGGAGCGACGCCGCCCTGGGTGGGGATCGCAACCACCCCGCAGGCTGAAAGCCTGCGACAAGCGCGGCCGGCGCGTCGGACGCCCGCCGGCGTGTGAGGCACGGTTCCGGCGCGGCAACCGCCCGCGCCCAGGGCGTTGCTCTGGGCTGAGCGCTCGCAGGCTTTCAGCCTGCCGGGTGGTTGCGATCCCCACCCAGGGCGGCGTCGCTCCGCTCCTGGCCCTGGGCTGGGTTCTCACACCCCTTCGGGGTGAAAACACATTAGCGATTGCTCATCCCGTTCATCACTGACGTGACTGGAGGTTTGACCGTGCCATCCCCGCGCTGCACCCTGCTGCCGCTGCCGGATCATCAGGTCGCGTTCCTCATCGACGGCCGCGAGCGCCTCCGGTGGCACGACGGCCCGCAACACCCGCGGCCGTTCTTCTACCCGCTCGTCGGCCCGGCGTCCGGGCTGTCGCTCACGCGAATGGGGCACCCCGGCGCGCCGGACCACGACCACCACCGCTCCATCTGGTTCGCGCACCACAAGGTCCTCGGTATCGACTTCTGGGGCGACCGCTCCCCGGCCCGCGTCCGGCAGCTCGACTGGCTCGCGTACCAGGACGGCGACGCCGAGGCGGTCATGGCCGTGAAACTCGGCTGGTTCGACGGCCACGACCCGAAGCCGCTCCTGGAACAAGAACTCTTCGCCGCCGTCCGGCCGGGGCCGCGGGACGAGACGCTGCTCGAACTCCAGACCGCGTTCCGGCCGACGGCCGCGAGCCTGGAGTTCGGCAAGACGAACTTCGGGTTCCTGGCGGTCCGCGTGGCGAAGGCAATCTCGGCGTTCTTCGGCGGTGGGGTCATCACGAACAGCGACGGCAAAACGGGCGAACCGGCGATTTTCGGACAGCCGGCGAAGTGGGTGGACTACTCCGGCGAGCAGCCCGGCGGGCACGCGGAAGGGGTCACGTTCTTCGACCACCCGTCGAACCCCGGCCACCCGACGGCCTGGCACGTCCGCGAGGACGGCTGGATGGGCGCGTCCGCCTGCTTCCGCGAGCCGCGGACGATCACGAAGGCCGAGCCGCTGACGCTCCGCTACCTGCTCCACGCCCACCGCGACAAGCTCGACCCGCCGCGGGCAAACGCGCTGTTCGACGAGTTCGCGGCCATGAAGCCGTTCATGTTGGTGAAAGCCCCGGCGAAGCACACAGCCTGGGGCGTCAAGCGCGGTTGAGGCAACTTGCCGGTCGTGCCAAATCTTCCGCCGGGTTTGTACGGAAGCACTGAAGTTGAAGAAGTTGCACGCCGCTCCCGCCCGTTCAACGCACACATCCCGCGGCCGCGCGGCGGCGAGTCTTTGTTTCGAGGCGGTTTCTGCTTTCTTTCGGCCGTGACGTGTGTTTGGCACGGGCCGTGCGATTGTTCCCGGCATCAACCGGAACCCCTAGCACGGAGGCCACAACCATGTGCAACAATAACGCGACCCAAGCCGCCGAAACCACCACCTCGACGCGGTCCGTCGAAGACATGCTCCACGAGATCGCGTTCGTCCTGCGGATGACCCGGAAGGTGACCGGCGAGATGAAGCGGGACCGCCGCGAGGCGATGGTCGAGAAGCTGCAACGCCGCGGCACGAAGCTCGACGAGCTACTCGCGCTGCCGGTCTGATTCACCGCATTGAACGCGGTGGCCGCGGGGCGAGTTCCAACCGGCCGGTGTTGCTCCGGGCGAGTTGGAACCCCGCCTCACGGCAGGCCGGCCCACTTCCGCAGGACCCATTCGAGCGTCAGAAGCACCAGGAAGATGCCCAGCACCCACCACGACCGACGGAGGGGGCGCTCGATGAAATACTCCCGCGTGGCCGACTGCGCCGCCAGCGCGTCGATCAGTTCCTTCGCCGTCTCGATGGAATACACCTTCCCGCCGCCCGCCTGGGCGAGTTCTTCCAAGAGCGACAGGTTCGCCGCGAGATCGACGAGTTCCTCGTTGTCCGGCGGCGCGACCTCGAACGTACACCGCAGCTTCGTCGCGCGGCCGTCGGGGCCGGGCGGGCCTTGAAGTTGGTCGGCCCACTCCGGGATTTCCAACTCCACCGCGTACTTGCCCGGCGTCAGGTCGTGGGCCTTGCCGCTCAGGTCCCGCGGCCGGCCCTCCGGGTGCGTCAGCGGGATGAGGCCGACCGGCGTTTCCTTCCCGTCCACGTCCTCCGGCAGCCGGATGACCCGCGCCCCCTTGAGGGCGTTCGGGCCGAGCTTCTTCACCGCGTCGGACGTGCGGACGACGACCTCCACGTCCTGCCCGCCGGCGTAGATCGGCTCCCGCGTGCCGAACCGGATCGTGCCGCTGGCGTTCGTCACCGGCAAGAGCCGGTCGGACGCGGCCCATTGCGCCACCTGCCCCCAGAACCGGTGGTGGAAGAAGTCGCCGGTCTTGAACCGCCACCGCCACGTCGAGTCGATGCCAACGTACAACACCCGGCCGAACCCGTAGCTGTGCCGGGCGATCACGGCCCGGTCCCGCGGCCCGCCGCCGGGCACGGCCGCCAGCGACTCGGCCCCGTCCTTCAGCTCGCCGACGGCGGCCCAGTAGTGCAGCGGGAACCGGTCCCACGCCGCCCGATTCTGCCCGGCCGAGTCGCCCATCGAGAGGAACCAGCTCCGCTCCCCCTCGCCGGTGATGTTCAGCGGGAACCCGTCGTCGCTGTTGAACGGCTTCGGGTTCTTGATCGGCAGCAGCTTGCGGAACGGCTCGTTCTCTTGATCCGCGTAGACCATCGGCAGCGCCCGCTTCCCGGCCAGCATCACGAGCGTCCCGCCGGCCTCGGCGACGTACTTCTCGATCGCCTCCCGCTGGGCGGGGTTCATCTGCGTCGGCTCCACGTCGCCGAGGACGATGCAGTCGTAGGACGTGAGCACTTCCAGGTCGTCCGGCAGCTTGTTCGCCGGCGTGCCCATCTTGCGGAGTTCTTCGTCGCTCAGCTTGCCGAGCCGCGGCTGGCGGAACACGACGCTCCGCACGTCCATGTTCGGGTCGCGGCCGAGGCAGGTGTGCAGGTAGTGGAACTCCCACCGGCTCTCGCCGTCGATGAGCATGACCTTCGCCCGGTCCTTGACGACGTTGACGCGGGCCGTCCGCTTGTTGTTCTCCGGGAACCGGTCCTTGTCGCCGGCCTCCGCGGTGACGGTCATCAGTTGCGGGCCGGGTTCGTCCATCTTCGCCTTGAACGTCAGCGGATAAACGGCGTCCCGGCCATCGTGGTCCACCGACTCTTCCAGCGGCGGCTTCCGCTGCCCGTCCGGGTTGGTCGGGAAGTCGAGCGTCACCTTCACCTTCCCGGCCGGCCAGCCGGTGATGCGGACGCCGACCTCGACGGGGACGATGCTCCCTTTAAACACGGTCGCGGCCTGGGCCTGGGCCGTGACGACGGCGATGTCCGTCGGCGGGTCCTTCGGGGCGATGGCGACGGAGAAGATCGGAACCTTCCGCTGCCCGAGTTCGCCGGCGCGGATCGCCGGGGACTCGCCCCAGTTGTGGCGGCCGTCGGTCAGCAGCACGACGCCGAGCAACTTCGCCCCCTTGTCCTCGTTGCCGTCGCCGGCCGACTCCGCGGCGCGGGCCAGCGGCAGCTTCAAGTCGGTATAAAGCGTCGTCTGGCCGTCCTTCTTCGTCGGGGAGAGAGCCTCTCTCAGCCGTTCCGCCGTGGCGGGCAGCGCGACCACGTCTTTCCCGAAGCCGATGAGTTCGAGCTGGTGCTTCTCCTTCACGGCGTCGATCAGGCCGAGGCCGTCCTTCGTGAGTATCCGCGAGCAAATCTCCAACCGGTTCACGTCGTCGATCTTCTTGATGACGGCCGCGAACCGCTCGGCCTCGCCCGCCGCGCCGAACCCGAACCGCGGCGCGCCGCCGGATTCGCTATCCTTCGCCCACGATTCGAGTTGGGCGTCGGTCGCTAGGTCCGGCACGAGCTTGAGCGCCTTCGCGATCCGCAGTTTCTCCGCCGTCGGCCGCGACGGGTCGGTCACCTTCATGCTGTCCGACCGGTCCACGGCGATCAGCACCTTGCCGGGGACTTCCTCCTTCACTGACCGGGCCAGCACCGGCTCGAACGCGAGCGTGACGAAGACGACCGCGAACGCCGCGATCCGCAGGCCGACGAGCGCCAGGGCGAACCGCCGGCGGATCAGCCGCATCTCGTACCGGTAGAGCAGCACGAGTAGCGCGAAAAAGAGGACGACGCACAGCAGCGTCAGCCCGCCGCGGGTGGAGGCGGACAGGCCGGGAAACGGCAGCGACAGCCGGAGGAAGGCGTCGGTGAACGGGAGGCTAACGGAGGTCATGGACGCCCATCGACGCGCGGGGACTGAACAAGCCGTAGGTAAGGAAAAGTATACCGTATCCGCGGTGCGAAAGAGTGAAACAAAAATCATTAGGACCGACCTACCTTGTCGATTCGGCCATTCAAAGATTAGAGTTTCACCAACGAATCTCTCCCGAGCCGTCATGTTGAAGACGTGTCCGAACTGCGAGCGGTCCCTCTCCGAGCAAACGGACGCGCGGTTCTGCATGTATTGCGGCAAGCCCCTCGACGACACCCGCATCCGCGGCCTCGCGAACGTCGGCGACTCCAGCGCCGCGTCCGAATCCCCCACCCTCATCCTCGATCCGGTTTCTGACCCGGACCTCACTACCGACTACCGCACCACGTCCCACCCGGAGCCGCAACCCGACCCGCCGCCGCCCGAGCGGGTGGGGTGCTACCGGTTGCTCCGCAAGCTCGGGACCGGCGGGATGGGGCAGGTGTTCGAGGCCGAATCCGACGACAGCGGCGAGCGGGTCGCTCTCAAGCTGCTGTCGCCGAAGCTCGTGACGAACCCGACCTCGGTCGAGCGGTTCAAGCAGGAGGGCCGCCTCGCCAGCCAGATCAGCCACCCGCGGTGCGTGTTCGTGTACGGCGTGGACGCCGACGAGGGGCGGCCGTTCATCGTCATGGAGCTGATGCCCGGTAGCACGCTCAAGGACCTCGTGGACAAGCGCGGCCCGATGGCATGGGACCGGGCCGTCCACCGCATCCTGGACGTGCTCGACGGCCTCATCGAGGCGCACCGACTCGGGATGCTCCACCGGGACGTGAAGCCGTCGAACTGCTTCCTGACGGACGACGACCGGGTGAAGATCGGCGACTTCGGCCTGTCGAAGTCGCTCGACAGCCGCCACCAGCAGAAGCACCTCACGAGTTCCGGCGCTTTCCTCGGCACGGTCCTGTTCGCCTCGCCGGAGCAAATCCGCGGCGACGAAGTTAGCTACGACTCGGACGTGTACTCGGTGGCGGCAACGTTGTACTACTTGCTCGTCGGCCGGCCGCCGCACCACCACACGAGCATGACGGCGGCGTTGGCGAAGGCGATCTCCGAGCCGCCGCCGTCGATCCGGGCGCAGCGGCCGGACGTGCCGCGGGAAGTCGAGCGGATCGTGTTCCGGGCGCTCGACCGCGACCGCAACCGGCGGTACGGGAGCCTGGAGGAATTCCGCGACGCGCTGCAGGACGTGCTGCCGGAACGGCAGCGGCCGCCGCGGATGCGCGACCTCGTGTCCGCGTACCTGATCGACGTGATGTTCTGCATCCTGTTCCTCACGATCCCGTTCGTCGTGCTGTACGACTTGATCGTCGCGAAGCCGAGCGTCGCGGACGGGATCGAGGGGGACTGGCTGTTCCTTGCCATCCTCATCGCGTACTTCACCGTCTCGGAAGGGTGGTTCGGCTCGACCGTCGGCAAGCTGCTGTTCCGCCTGCGGGCGACCCGGCTCGGCCAGGTCGGGCGGCCCGGCCCCGGCCCGGCGTTGACCCGCACGGTCGTGTTCCACGTCATCGTCGTCGCGCTGTTGATGCTCGCCGGCGTCTTGATGCTCGTGCCCGCCGTCGGGCCGGTCGTCGGCGTCGCCGTCCTGTTCGCGGGCGTCGTCGGGCTGTTCCTTCAGCGGAAGCAATCGAGCACGCAGCAGGGCGTCCACGACTACGCGAGCGGCTGCCGGGTCGTGCAGCGGCCGCGGAGCGAGCACCGGCCGCGGCTGAAGAGCCAGTTCGAGAACCCGTTGGAACACCCGACGGCCGACCCGCAACTGCCGGCCGTCGTCGGCGGGTTCTCCGTCCGCGGGCGACTCCAGGACCTCGCGGACGGCGCGGCCGTGTGGGTCGCCGAGGACGAGTCGCTGAACCGGCGGATTCTGTTGTGGGTCCGCCCGGCGAAGCTGCTCCCGGACGGGCTGCCGCCGTCCCCCGTGCGGCCGGGGCGGTTGCGGGCCGTGAGTACCGGCGAACTGGTCTGGAACGACGGGGCCTACGGGTGGGTCGCGTTCGTGGCCCCGACCGGCGCGCCGCTCGTCGATGTCGTCACGAAGGAACACCTGCTGTCGTGGGCCGACGCCCGGATGGTCCTCGAACAGGTCGTGCTGGAACTCCAGGACAGCGAGGCGGACGGCAGCACGCCGGCCCGGCTGGGCGTCGATCACTTGTGGGTCGAGCCGAACGGCCGTGTTCACCTGTTGGAATTCCCGATCCCGCCGAAGCGGCTCAAGGCCGTGCCCGCGTCGCCGAACGCATTGGAATTGGTCCGGCAGGTGGCCGCCGTCACGCTCGAAGGGGGCGTGAAGCCGTCGGGGACCGGCATCGAGTCGCCGCTCCCGCCGCACGCGACGCGGGTGGTCGAGCGGCTGTTCCGGGCGGACGACCCGCCGACGCTCTTGGCCATGCACGAGGAGCTACTCGCCAGCCACGCCCACCAGCCGGAGGTGACGAGCGGGATGCGGACGGCCCACCTCGGCCTCGTACTCGCGATCTCCGGGTGGGCGCTGTTCGCGGCCGTCGTCCTGTCCCTGGGGTTCTGCGTCCGGTACGCCGTCCGGGCCGACGAGGCCGCGAAGCAGACGCTGGCCGTCCTGCACGCCCTCGATTCGCCCGAAGTCGTGGCCGCGTGGCGTGAGAACAGCCCGTTCCTCCGGGACGTGCTGGCCCCGGAACACCTGCCCGGCATGAAAGCGGCCCTGGCCACGGAGCACGCCCGCGCGGTCGAGCGGTTGCAAAATCAACGGGAGACGTTGAGCCGGCCGGAGCGCGTGTTGGCCGACAGCTTGAGCGCGTTCCAGAACGCGCCGGACGAACTGTTCCGGCAGCCGGAGTACCACGCCGTGGCCGAATACCGGCTGCTGCTCGCCGCCGGCGGGCGGAATAACCCGGAGGCGGTCGAGGGGGAGGCCCGGCGGGTTCACGCGGCCGGCGACTCGTTCCTCCTGGTGCTGATCGTCGTCGTGTTCGCCGCGTTCGCGTTCGCGTTCCGCGGTGGTGTGTCGTACCTGCTGTCCGGGATCGCCCTCGTCCGCCGCGACGGCCGCCCGGCGGGCCGGTGGGTGTGCGCCCTCCGCGAGGTCGTGATCGGCGCGCCGATGTTGATCGTGCTTCTGTTGAACACCTGGGTCCAGGCCCTACACCCCGACTGGGTGTACGTCCGGCTCGGGTTCGTGATGCTGACCGTGGTGACGTTCCTCGGCTACCTGATCGTCGGGCTGCGGTACACCCACCAGGGGCCGTATGACGAGTTGGTGGGAACCTACATGGTCCCGGCCTGACCGGCCGGCCGGCGGAACTCGGCCGCGTACCGCGGCGCAACGAGGACGACGAGGGCGAAGACGCCGATCAGCAGCGACGGCATTTCCAACAGGACGGCAAAGTCGAACTGCCCGGCCGCGTGGCCCGGCCGCACGGTCCGTTCACGCAGCGTCCACCCGCCGACGGCCAACACGCCGAGCGAAGAAAGAATTCCCAACCACCAGCCCCAGCCGTGCCGGGCCGTCACGCCGCCGCTGGCGAGGACGTTCAGCCCGGCCACCACGAGACGGACCGCGGCCGCGGCGTACACGGCCATTTCCTCACCCTCGGCCCGCTTCCAGAAACTCGCGGCCGAGTAAATCGCGCCGACGACGAGGAACGCGGCGGACACCCAGAGCAGCTGCCCGACGGCATCGACCATCGGGCTACAATCGTCGAACGGGTCGAGCCGGCGGTACGGCATCACCGGCGCGGCGGTTGGCTCCGTGCTCCCGGTTCGATCCACTACCTCGAGCGGGACGAGCGGCTGGGCCACGGTCACGAACGGCCCCTCCGCGGCCAGCGCCCGTTCGGCACACCCGCAGCCGGGGCATGCCACGAGTTTGCCGAGGTTCCCCGAAGTGGTCGTCAGCCGAATCCGACAGACGCGGCACGGCCGGATTTCGACCGTCCCTTCCAGGAGCAGTTCGTTCGGGTCCAGCGCCACGGCGGTGACGGGTTCGCTCATCCGGCCTCCGGTCCGAAAAACTTTCCTCTCGCACCCAGACGTATTCGGGGCTAGAATCCATCTTAATCAAACGGGTTCTCCTGCCAGCGTCGCTCCCGCGACCCGAACCCGGTCCCGCCTCGAGGGTTTCCATGCCTTCCCTCCGCCGCGTTTCGCTCGCGCTCGTCCTGCTCCTGTCGGCCGTGCCTGCCGCGTTCGCCCTGCCGCCCGTCGAGGGCGAGCGGAAAGACCTGATCGGCCAGCCGACCGGCCTGCAGATTAGCCCGAATACCGTCACCCTTACCGGCGTCCGCGACGCCCGACAGCTCGTCGTCACCGGGCAGTACGCGAACGGCCAGCTCCGCGACCTGACGCCCGCCGTTGACGTGAAGGTCGAGCCGGCCGGGATCGTGGAAGTTTCGGACGGCCTGTTCCTCCGCGGGAAGAAGGACGGCACGGCGAAGCTGACGATCACCGCCGGCAGCCAGACCGCGACGGCGACGATCACCGTCTCCAAGATTTCCGAGGCGACGCCGGCCAGCTTCCGGCACGACGTGGTCGCCGCGCTGAACGTCGGCGGGTGCAACATGGGCGCGTGCCACGGCACGCCGAGCGGGAAGAACGGGTTCAAGCTCAGCCTTCGCGGGTTCGACCCGGCGGCGGACTACCTGCAACTCAGCCGCGAGCAGTTCGGCCGCCGGTCGGACAAGCACAACCCGATGGGCAGCCTGTTCCTGCTGAAGGGCATGGGCCGCGTGCCGCACGAGGGCGGGTCGCGGTTCGGGCCGAGCAGCCTGCCGGCCGAGATGGTCGCCGCGTGGCTCGGCGAGGGGATGCAGGACGACGCCCCGACGTTGCCGGCCGTGCAGTCCGTGACGGTACTCCCCGGCTCGCGGGTGCAGCTCGCCCCGGCGAAGTGGCAGCAACTCGCGGTCGTCGCCACGTTCGCGGACAAGAAGGCCCGCGACGTGACCCGGCTGACGAACTTCAGCAGCAGCGACCCGGCCGTGGCCGACGTGACGCCGACCGGCCTCGTCGAGTTCAAGCGGCCCGGCGAAGTGGCCATCCTGTGCCGCTACCTCGAAGAGATGGTGTCCGTCCGGCTCATGTTCCTCGAACCCCGCGAGGGGTTCCAGTGGCCGAAGACGCCGGAAGCGAACTACGTGGACACGCACGTCTTCGCGAAGCTGAAGCAGATGACGATCCTACCGTCCGACGTTTGCACCGACTACGAGTTCGTCCGCCGGGCGTACCTCGACAGCATCGGCCGACTGCCGACCATCGACGAGTCGAAGGCGTTCCTGACGGACAAGGCCGCGGACAAGCGGGCGAAGCTGGTGGACCATCTGATTCAACAGCCGGAGTTCTCGGACTTCTGGACGCTGAAGTGGGCGGACATCCTGCGGTCGAGCCGGAAGACGATCCAGCTCAAGGGGTCGCACGCGTTCCACGAGTGGCTTCGCAACAAGATCGCCACGAACACGCCGATCGACGTTATGGTGCGGGAGTTGCTGACGGCGGACGGGAACACGTTCAACAACCCGCCGGCGAACTACTACCGGATCGCGAAGGACCCGCAGAGCTTGGCAGAGAGCACGGCCCAACTGTTTATGGGCGTGCGGATGCAGTGCGCGAAATGCCACAACCACCCGTTCGAGCGGTGGACGCAGGACGACTACTACGGGTTCGCGGCGTGGTTCGCCCGCGTGAAGCAGAAGCCGGAGCCGGGCGTCGCGAAGGCGAACGCGGCGACGGCGGCCGAGGTCGTGTTCACGGCCCGCGAGGGCGAGGTGACGCAGCCGCGGACCGGGAAGGTGATGAAGCCGCGGTACATCAGCGTCGGCGACGCGGACGTAAAGCCCGGCCAAGACCGCCGCGAGGTGCTGGCCGAGTGGCTCACGTCGCCGGGCAACCCGTTCTTCGCCAAGAGCGTCGTGAACCGCGTCTGGTTCCACCTGATGGGCAAGGGGATCGTGGACCCGGTGGACGACTTCCGCGACTCGAACCCGTCGAGCAACGACGAATTGCTCGACGCGCTGGCGAAGGACTTCGCGGCGAAAAAGTTCGACCTGCGGCAACTCGTGAAGACGATCATGACCTCGCGGACGTATCAACTGTCGGCCGTGCCGAACGAGACGAACAAGGACGACGCGAAGTACTTCTCGCACGCCGTCACGAAGCTGCTGACGGCCGAGCAACTGCTCGACGCGCTGTGCGACGTGACGGCCGTGCCGGAGAAGTTCGCCGGGCTGCCGGCCGGGACGCGGGCCGTGCAACTTGTGGACGGCGAGGTGAACCACCCGTTCCTGAAGGCGTTCGGCCAGCCGGCGCGGGAACTAGCGTGTGAGTGCGAACGCGAGAGCGACGGCAACCTCGGCCAGGCGCTGCAGCTCATCAACGGCCCGACCGTGAACGAGAAGGTCCGCAACGCGGCGAACCGCCTCGGCACGCTGCTGACGGCGAAGAAGTCGGAGGCCGAGATTCTGGACGAGATTTACCACGCGGCGCTGGCCCGGCCGGCGTTCGACGACGAGAAGAAGGTCGCCCTCGGACACATCGCGAAGGGGGCCGACAAGCGGAAGGCGTGGGAGGACGTGCTGTGGGCCGTCATCAACACGCGGGAATTCCTGTTCCGCCATTGATCACGAAGTGAAAGGAAGAAGCCCGGCCGAACGGCCGGGCTTCGTTTTTTTGATCGTGGGGAGTTACTTGATCGGCAGCGTCACGACACCGTACCCGTGGGCCGTCCACACACCCGCGGCCGCCATCATCACCATGCCGGCGAGGCCCATCGCCCACTTCGCGGACGGGTGCGTCAGCGACTCGCCGCCGAACACCTTCAGGCACTCCTCGGCCACCCAGTTCACCGCGTACACCGGCCACGCCAGCACCGGCACGCCGGCGGTCGCCGCGGCCTCCGCCGGCGGTTCCACCGTCGTCGTCGGCTCCGGGTCGTTCGACGGCATCGGCAGCGGGTTGACGTTGATCTCATCCAGTTTGATCCGGCCGAACTGCGGCATCTCGACCGCCGCGACGAGCGGCACTTCCGCCGGCGGGCAGTACGGCAGCGACGGCGTGACCGGGACCGTTGGCGTCGCGAACATCGCGTCGTTCGACACCGTCGGCGGCGTCGGCTCGGCCGGCTCCGGCGGGTCCGGCGGCAGCAGGTACTTGCTCGTGACCGGGGCCTCGTGGCGGGTGACGTCGATCGGCTCCGGCATCGCCGTGAGATCGACCTCGTCCGCCGCCGCTTCCTCCGGCGACGCGAAGCTCGGCACGGTCAACGGGGCCGCGACGTAAGGTTGTTTGGGGGCCGCCGGCGTCGGCCGGTCCACCCGCCACGACTCGCCGACCGGCGGCAGCGGTAGCTCGGCCGGCATCGCAACGGGCTTCGGCTCCGTCGTCGGCGTCGGCAAGGCGAGCATCCGCTGGAGGAGGGCGTCCAACTCTTCGAGTTGTTGCCGGGTCAGGTCGTTGGCCGAGGGGGTGGTCGTCATCGCGTATCCGTCCACGCGGGGTGGGTCGTCCAGTGGCGAAGTTTACGCAAACGGCCCGTTCGGTAAAAGATCAATCTTCGCGTCCGGGTTCCATTTTCCCGTGCGATATTTTCCGTGTACGATAACCCCACGGTCTCGAATCCCACCCGCCGTGTTCGCTCGTTCTCCCCGGAGCGTGCCCCCTTGAACCGCTTCGTTCTCCCGGCCGGGTTGTTGGCCCTCGCCGTCGGCTATCTCTCGTCTGGCCCGCGCCCCGCCACGACCGCGGCCGACCCCGCCGACGACTACGCCAAGACCGTCCGCCCGCTCGTCACCCGGTACTGCCAGAACTGCCACTCGGACAAGCGGCAGGAGGCGGACGTGAATCTGCAGACGTTCGCGACGCTCGCCGACGTGCGGAAGGGCACGAAGGTGTGGCAGAAGGTGGCCGAGATGCTCGACTCCGGCCAGATGCCGCCGCCGGAAGCGAAGCAGCCCACCGACGACGAGCGGACGAAACTCAAGACGTGGGTGAAGGCGTTCCTCAAGGACGAGGCCCGCGCGCACGCCGGCGACCCCGGCCGCGTCGTGCTGCGGCGGCTGAGCAACGCCGAGTACACGTACACGCTCCGCGACCTGACCGGCGTGCCGGCGCTGACGCCGGCGAAGGAGTTCCCGGTAGACGGGGCGGCCGGGGAGGGGTTCACGAACACCGGCAATGCCCTCGTCATGTCGCCGACGCTGCTCACGAAGTATCTCGATGCCGCGAAGGGGGTCGCCGCCCATGCGGTCCTGCTGCCGGACGGCCTGCGGTTTTCACCGAGTGCCACCCGCCGCGACTGGACGAACGAAATCCTGGCGGACATCCGCGCGACCTACAACCGGTACACCGACGCCGGCGTCGGGTCGAAGGTCAGCCTGCAAGGGCTGGTATGGGACGGCAAGGAGGGCGGCCGGCTGCCGGTCGAGAAGTACGTCCGCGCCACGATCGTCGAGCGCGACGCGATCCGGGCGAACCGGAAGTCGCTCGACCAGGCGGCGAAGGACCACGGCTTGAGCGCGAAGTACCTCGCGGCCGTGTGGGACACGTTCACGACCGCGGAGCCGTCGCTTTTGCTGACGGACTTGCGGAAGCGGTGGGCCACCGCGACGCCGGACGACACGGCCGCTATCATGGCCGACATCGAGCGGTGGCAGGCGGCGCTGTGGAAGTTCAACAGCGTCGGACACATCGGAAAGCTGGACGGCCCGAAGGCGTGGCTCGAACCGGTGAACCCGCTCGTCCCGCGGCAGGACGTTCGGTTCAAGCTCCCGCCCGCGACCGGCGACGAGGTCCGCTTCTACCTCGCGGCGTCCGACGCCGGCGACGGCAACGACCCGGACTTCGTGACGTGGCAGCAGCCGAAGCTGCTCGCCGCGAACAAGCCGACGATCCTGCTGAAGGACGTGCGCGCCGTCGTGCAAGACCGCACCGCCCGCCGCACGAAGGCGTTGGAGAAAACCGCAGATTATCTCCGCGCCGCCGGCGAAGTCGCGGTGGCGAAGGCCAGTGTCGATCCGGCGACGCTTGCGAAGAAGCACGACCTGGACGAAGGCGTCCTGCGCGCGTGGCTGGCCTACCTCGGCGTCGGCGACGGCGGGTCGGTGGCGATTCAGAGCCACTTCAAGACGAAGCTGCCTCGCGTCGGCGGGTACGCGTTCATCAACGGCTGGGGCAGCCCGGAGACGCCGATGATTCTCGCGAACTCTTCGGACACACACGTGCGCATCCCCGGCAACGCGAACCCGCACTCGGTCGTGGTCCACCCGGCCCCGGAACTGCAAACCGCCGTCGGCTGGCAGAGCGCGACGACCGCGACGATGAGGGTCGAAGTGAAAGTGGCTCACGCGCATCCTGAGTGCGGTAACGGCGTGACCTGGGTGCTCGAACACCGCCGCGGCGCGACCCGCCGGCGGCTCGCCGCGGGGACCGCGCAGGGCGGCCGCGAGCAGAAGATTCCGGCCGTCGAGAAGGTCCTGGTGCGGCCGAACGACCTGATCGCGCTGCTGATCGGCCCGCGGGACGGCAACCACGCCTGCGACCTGACCGGCGTGAACCTCACGCTAACGGCCGGCGACAAGACGTGGGACCTGGCGAAGGACGTGTCCGGCGACATCCTCGCGGGCAACCCGCACGCCGACGCGCACGGCAACAAGGCCGCGTGGCACTTCTACACCGAGCCGGTGGCCGCGGCCGGCGACGCCGGGTTCGTCGTCCCGACGGATTCGATCCTCGACCGTTGGGTGAACGCTGACCAGCCCGGCGAGAAGGTGAAACTCGCGGAATCGTTTCAAAAAATGCTGCTCGGGCTCGCCCCTGCGAACGGCGACACGCCAGACGGCGTGTTATGCCGTCAACTCCGCTCCCTCTCCGGGCCGTTGTTCGGCAATCTCTCGCCGGCCGCGGACGTGAAACTCACCGAGACGAACGAGTGGGGCATCGACCCGGCCCTGTTCGGCAAGCACCCGGCCGGCGGCGCAGTGGACGCGAACAGCCTGTGCGTGAAGGCCCCAAGTGTTGTTGAAGTGCGGCTGCCCGCCGACCTCGCCGCCGGGTACGAACTCGTCACCGCCGGCGTTCCCGTTGGCGACGCCGCGAGCGTGCAACTCCGGGCGTCGGCCGCCAAGCCATCCACGACTTCGCTGGAGCCGGGCCTGCCGGTCCTCGTCGCCGAGAGCGGTCCCGCCCGTAAGCGTCTCGCGGCTCAGTTCGACCAGTTCCGCGACTTTTTCCCGCCCGCGGCCTGCTACACGAAGATCGTGCCGGTCGATGAAGTGGTCACGTTGACCCTCTACTACCGCGAGGACGACCGCCTCGCCAAGTTAATGCTGACGGACGCCGAGCGGGTGCGGCTCGACCGGCTCTGGGAGGAACTGCACTTCGTCAGCCAGGACGCGCTGACCAGCGTGGACGCCTTCCAGCAACTCATGGAGTTCGCCACCCAGGACAGCAACCCGAAGCTGTTCGAGCCGCTGCGGAAGCCGATCCACGACCGCGCGGCCACGTTCCGCAAGCAACTCGTGGACGCCGAGCCGAAACATCTCAACGCCGTCCTCGACTTCGCCGGCCGCGCATACCGTCGGCCGCTGACAGCGAAGGAGGGGGAGGAACTCACGGGCTTGTACCGCAAGCTCCGCGCGGAGTTGCCGCACGACGAGGCGATCCGGCTGACGCTCGCCCGCGTCCTTGTTTCGCCCGCGTTCCTCTACCGTATCGAGAAGCCGGGACCGGCGAAGGACGCCGTGGCGGTGACGGACGCGGAACTCGCTACCCGCCTCAGCTACTTCCTCTGGTCGTCCGCCCCCGACCCCGACCTGTGGGCCGCGAAGCCGACCGACGCGGGCGAGTCGGTGCGGCAGATCAAGCGGATGCTCGCCGACGGCCGCACCCGGCGGCTGGCGACCGAGTTCGCGTGCCAGTGGCTGCACGTCAATAACTTCGACCAACTGAACGAAAAGAGCGAGCGTCATTTCCCGACGTTCACGGCCCTCCGCGGCGACATGTACGAGGAGACGGTCCGCTTCTTCACCGACTTCTTCCAGAACGACCGGTCGGTCCTCGATTTGCTGGATGCCGACCACACGTTCGTGAATGAGTCGCTTGCCAAGCATTACGGCATCCCCGGCGTAACCGGCCCGGAGTGGCGGCGGATCGACGAAGCGAAGAAGCACGGCCGCGGCGGCATCCTCGGCCTCGCGACGACGCTCACGACGCAGTCCGGCGCGTCGCGGACAAGTCCGATCTTGCGCGGCAACTGGGTGTCCGAGGTGCTGCTCGGCGAGAAGTTACCGCGGCCGCCGAAGGACGTACCGCAGTTGCCGGACGACGAATCCGCGACGGCCGGGCTGACCGTCCGGCAGTTGGTCGAGAAACACACGACGGACCCGAAGTGTGCCGTCTGCCACAAGCGGATCGACGCCTACGGGTTCGCCCTGGAGCGGTACGACGCCATCGGCCGGCGGCGGGAGAAGGACCTCGGCGACCGGCCGATCGACACGAACGTGACGACGATGGACGGCGCGAAGTTCGACGGCATCGACGGCCTACGGACCTACCTCCTCACCACGCGGAAGGACGCATTCGTCCGGCAGTTCTGCAAGAAGCTGCTCGGCTACGCCCTCGGCCGCGGCGTGCAGTTGTCGGACGAGCCGCTGCTCGACGAGATGCAGGAGCGGCTCAAGGCGAACGGCTACCGCGTCGGCGTGGCGCTGGAAGCGATCGTCCGAAGCAAGCAGTTCCGCGAGATTCGCGGCAGCCAAAACACGACCGAAGACTAACCTTCAACCGAGGCAATCATGTCCACCCACGTTCTCTCCCGCCGGGCGATGCTCCGCGGCGTCGGCGTCACGATGGCCCTGCCGTGGCTCGAATCCGTCCGCGTCTGGGGCGACGAGCCGAAGGCGAAGGCGAGCGACGCCCCGGTCCGCGTCGCCGTGTTCTTCGCCGGGAACGGGTTCCACGGCAAGGAGTGGTGGGCCCGCGGCGAGGGCAACACGCTGGAGTTCGGCCAAGTCCTGAAGCCGCTCGCCGACCTCCGCGAGAAGACGACGTTCATCGGCGGCCTCTACAACGCCGAGGCCCTGAAGGGGAACATCCACAGCTCGCAGACCGGCAACCTGCTGTCCGGCGCGCCGCTCGCCTCCGGCGGCGACATCCGCTCCGGCACGAGTTTCGACCAACTCGTCGCGCAGACCTACGGCCGCACGACGAAGGTTCCGAGTCTCGTGCTGGCGTGCGAGGCGGCGAACCCGTCGGTCCACAAGAACTACTCGATGCTGTACAGCTCGCACGTCTCGTGGACCTCGCCGACGACGCCGACGCCGCTCGAACTCTACCCGGCCCTCGCGTTCGACCGGCTGTTCAAGGACGGCGCGCAGAAGGGGGACAAGAGCGTCCTCGACGCCGTCCTCGCCGACGCGAAGGACTTCCGCAAGGACATCAGCAGCGGCGACCAGCGGAAGCTCGACGAGTACCTCGACTCGGTCCGCGACGTGGAGCAGCGGATCGACACGGCCGGGAAGAAGGGCGAGTTGCAGGGCTGGCGGCCGACACTCACCAAGCCGAACATGCCACGGCCGAAGGACGGGCTGCCGCAGAACGTCGCCGACCACATGCGGCTGATGTGCGACATCCTCGTCCTCGGCTTCCAGACCGACACGACGCGGGTTTGCACGCTGAAACTGAACAACGACCACTCGTCGCTGCGGTTCCCGCACCTCGGCGTCGATTACATGATCCACCACCTTCTGTCCCACTCGGACACGGCCGACTGGCTGAAAGTCAACCAGTTCTTCGTCGAGCAGCTCGCCTACGTCGCGAAGAAGCTCGACGCCATTCAGGAAGGCGAGCGGACGGTGCTCGACAACTCGATGCTGCTGTTCCTGTCGAGCATGATGACCGGCAGCCACGACAACAGCCAACTGCCGGTCGTGATGGTCGGCCGCGGCGGCGGGCGGGTCGCCGGCGGCAAGGTGCTGAATTACCGCGACAAGCCGAACCGCCAGATGTGTCGGCTGTACCTGTCGATGATGGACAAGATGAACGTCCGCCCCGGCGCGTTCGGCGACGCGAAGGAGATGCTGAACGAACTGTAAGGCTTCAACAGCGAGTCGGTATCTTCAACCGCCTCCCGCGGCCGGACGACCTGCCGCGGGTTTCCCTTTTTCGTGGGGACGACCCCGCACCAACGCGAGGTGCGTTATGGGCTGGGTCTACCTCCTCTTCGCAGGGCTGTTCGAGATCGGTTGGGCGGTGGGGCTGAAGTACAGCCACGGGTTCACCCGGCTCTGGCCGAGCGTCGGCACGGTCGCCGCGATGGTCGTGAGCCTGTTCCTGCTCGGCGTCTCGCTCCGCACGCTGCCCATCGGCACGGCCTACGCCGTGTGGACCGGCATTGGCGCGGTCGGCACGGTACTGCTCGGCATCACGCTGTTCGGCGAGTCCGCGAGCGCGGCCCGGTTGATTTGCGTCGGGTTAATCGTTTTCGGCATCGTCGGGTTGAAGCTGACCGCGCCGGCCGTCAAACAAGGAGGAAATGATCGAATCGAAGGGCGGCCATAGTAGGCACACTCCGTGTGCCGTTTCCTTCCTGCCGCGAGCGCCTTCACGGAGTCGCTGCGACCCACAGCAAACGGCACACGGAGTGTGCCTACTACTTTGACCCGAAGCAGTAGAGCGTCCCTTTGTCGGTCCCGACGAGCACGCAGTCGGGGCCGACGGCCGGGGAGCCGGTCACGGCGCTGTCGAGGTTGATCTCTTGCACCTTCTTGCCGGTCTTCAGGTCCAGGACGTAGAAGTTGCCGTCGTTCGACAGGCAGCCGACGTACACCCGTTCGCCGACGACGACCGGCGACCCGTCCACCTGCCCGTCGGTCGTGAAGTCCCACCGCCCCGTGCCGAGCTGCCGGTCGATGGCGTACACCTTCTTATCCTGGCTGCCGATGACGACGAGCTTCTCCGTCGTCGCGGCCGAGGCGTAAAACGGCTGCTGCCGCCGCGGGGCCTCGAACGTCCAGACCTTCTTCATGTTCTTCAGGTCGATGGCCACCACCTGCGACTTGCCCATCGTTCCGAAGTACGCGAAGTCGCCGACCACGGATGGCGTCGCGGCCGCCTGGTCGTCGAGGTTCACTTGGCCGAGTTCCTTGCCGGTCTTGGCGTCGAGGACGTGAAAGATGCTGTCGCACCCGGCCACGAACGTCCGGTCGCCGACGACCGTGGGCGTGCCGTTCGACCCGCCGTCGATCGGGAACTCCCACACCTTCTTGCCGTCCGGCCCGACGCAGTAGAGCGGGATGTCGCGGGAGCCGAGCAGCACGTTCTCGCCGTGGAAGTTGACGCCGGACTTGATCGCCCCCTCGACGGCGAACTCCCAGACCGGCTTGCCGTCCGCGGCCGTCAGGCAGACGAGCTTGCCGTCGGTCGTGCCGACGTACACCCGGTCCTTGCGGACGGCCGGCGACGCGGACACGGTGGACCCGAGCGGGGCCTTCCACTTTTGTTGGCCGGTCTTCAGGTCGATGGCGTAGACGTGCTTGTCCGCCGAGCCGACGTAGACGACGCCGTTCACGATGGCGACCGCACCCTCGATGGCGTTGCCGGTCTTGAACGTCCACCGCTCCTGGAGTTGGTCCGGCAGCTTCGCGTTCGCCACCCCGACGCCTTCCGGCGTGCCGCGGAAGACGGGCCAGTCGTCGGCCGTGAGGGGGATGAAGGGGATTGAAAGGAGCGCGAGCGAAAGGAGGAAGCGGGTCATCGGGTCACCACGCGGCACGGTAGATTTCCAGGATTTCCGGCTCGCCGACGGTCCGCGGGTTGAACCGGGCCGTCCACTGCTGGTTCGCCTCGTGCGCCAGCAAAGGGAGGATACCGTCGTTCACGTTCGCCTCTTTCAGCGAGGTCGGCAGCCCGGCGGCCTTGACGAGGGCCGTAATCCGCTTCGCGAGAATCTCCGCCGGCGGCTCGTGGTTGTCGAGCTTCGCCTCGCCGACGAGTTGGGCGTAGAGGGGGTGCGCGGCCGGGGCGTTGAACCGGACCACGTGCGGCAGCATGAGGCCGATGGCGACGCCGTGGGTGATGCCGTAGTGGGCCGTCAGCGGGTTCGCGCAGCTGTGGCAGACGCCGAGCATCGCCGCCTCGATGGCCATGCCCGCGAAGTGCGAGCCGAGCTGCATCGCGGCGCGGGCGGGCAAGTTGTCGGGTTCGCGGAGGACCGTCTCGAAGCTCGATTCGAGGTGCTTCCAGGCGGCGAACGAATACGTGCGGGACATCGGGTTTGCCTTCGTGCAGACGAACGACTCGACGGCGTGCGCGACGGCGTCGATGCCGGTGACGGCGGTGACCGTCCGCGGCTGCGAGAGCGTCACCTCCGGGTCGAGGATCGAGACGCGGAACGCGGCCTTCTTGTCGCCGCAGGCCATCTTCATGTGCGACGAGGCGTCGGTGATGAGGGCGTAGCTCTGGGCCTCGCTGCCGGTCCCGGCCGTCGTCGGCACGCCGACGCTCGGGAGCATCGGCTTCGTCGCCTTGTCGTGCCCCTTGTAGTCGGCCATCCGGCCGCCGTTCGTGTAGATGAAGTTGATCCCCTTCGCGCAGTCCATGCTCGACCCGCCGCCGACGGCGACGATCAGGTCAGCGCCGGCCGCCAGCGCCGTCGCGACGCCGTCGGCTACCTCTACCTCGGTCGGGTTCTCCTTGACGCGGTCGAAGACGGTGACGTGAAACCCGGCCGCGCGGAGCGACGCCTCTGCCCGGTGCGGGTGGCCGGCCTTCTCCAGCCCCGGATCGGTGACGAGCAGCACCCGCGACCCCGGCAGCGACCGCGTGAGTTCGCCGAGCCGGTTCAGCCCGCCGGCCTCGAACACGACCCGGCCGAGCGGCTGAACGTCAAACGCCTGCGGTGTGGCCATCGGCGATCTGGAGGGCGCGTTGTTTGTAGAGGTGGGTGAAGAGGTTGCCTTCATGCGGCTGGTCCCAGGTCAGCCGATTGGTCGGCAACGGCCCGATGTTGAGGCGGTCGATGTTCCCGCACGCCATCGCCTCGCCGACGAACCCGGCGTCGTTGGTGAGGACGGTCGCCGCGAGGGTGTAGCCGATGCGCTTCAGCACGTCGGCCTGCGGGCATTCTATCACGCTCGCGTAGGGGAACAAAAACTCCTTGTTCGCCAGCGGGTGCTCCGGCGTCTCGCACCGGACGATGGTGGGCAACAGGTACGCGAGCCGGCCGTCCTTCACCAGCCGCGGCGTGCCGCGGAATTTCTCGGTCACGTCGGTCGCGCCGGGCGTCTTCAGCGACTCGTCGATCAGGTTGTTGATCGCCTCGCCGACCTCCGGCTTGGCGAACGCGCTGATCTCGCACGCCGGGTCGTCCCACGGCCGCGGCTTCACGCCGGCCAGCTTCTTCGCCAGCGCGTCGGCGATCTTGTCCGCGTTCTTCGGCGTCCACACGGCCGAGGCGTTCACGCACGCCCGGCCGCCGTTCGCCGCGATGGCCTCCACGAGCATGTCGAGGTACTTCTCGTAGTTGTCGGCCTCGTCCTCGCCGAAGATGATCTTGCTGTACCCGGTCCCGTGGATCTCGACGCGGTGGTCGTTCTTGTACGGGGCCATCGTCCGGTCGTCGCCGAACGCCATCGACCGGCCGCACAGCCGGAGGATGTCCCCGGCCCCGGCGTGGTCGGCCGGTAGGAAGCCCAGGACGTGGGCCGGGATGCCGGCCTTGAGGAACGCCTGGAGGACGCGGTACGGCGTCCACGGCTCCTCGCGGCCGGGCTTGAGCAACAGCGGGATCTTGAACGCGAGCGTCGGCACCCACAGCGAGTGGACGCCCGGCGAGTTCGACGGCAGCACGGCCCCGAACACGTCGGTCGCCGGGAAGAACGCCTGCATCCGGCCGTTCTTCCGCGTGTACCCCTTGTCGAGCGCCTCCAGGTCCAACCCGCGGGTGAGGCCGCCGATGACTTCCTCGATGTTACTGAGGACGTAGTGGACCTTGCGAGCGTTCCGGTCGCAGAAGACCATCGGCGAGCCGGTCGTGGCGGACAGGTTCCGCACGTAGTCGGCGAACGTCAGCTCCGCGTCGCCGCACGGCAGCGTGCCGTTGAGGAAGTAGTCCGCGGCCTTCTTGTACATCGCGAGGATGTCGCGGATGGGAATCGCGGCGAGGTCCTTGCGGGCGCGCTCGCACGTCCCGATGTCGCGGGAAATCTGGCTGCCGGTGACCTGGCTGACCTCGGCGACCGGCTCGCCGGTGACGTGGTGGACGAGGGTGGCCTTATCGAGGCTGGTGTACGGCTTGCCGAACCGGAGCGCGGGGATGCGGATCATCGTCGGGGGGTCCTGGGTTTCTTCTTCGAGTGCTTACTCAGTAATTCTACCGCCCAGTCCGCGTCGGGCTTACGCAGGCCGACGGACGGGGGCGAAGCGTAGTCGATGCGATTCTCGTACCCGGCATCGGCGTAGGCCCGGTTGAGGCAGGCGCGGAGGTCGAGGGCGATCTCTCCGTGCTTCGGCTTCAACGGAATCGGGAGTACCGGCATGGGGTCGCGGACGGTGAAGGCCCACAACGAGGCCCGCGGGTATCGGTTGGCCCGGCTGACGAGGGCGTAGTAGTCCGCCTGCGGCCGCGGCCGACCGACGGGCACGCGCTCGCCGTCCAGCAGGAGGTCGATTTCGACAAGGTTCGTTCCGGTGGCGAGGTACTCGTCCCGCTTAAACAAGTAACTGTCGCGGTCCTCACCGGGCTTCTTGTTGGATGGGCTGAGGACTTCGATAACCGACACGAGTCGGTTGCCCGGTTGATCGACGACTTTCAAAAACTTGTGTGCCTTCTTCTTGGCTAGCTTCGCCATCATGACTTCGTTCGTCGGCTTCGTCACCCGGCTCGGCTTGGCTGCGACAGCCGTAACGCCGGTTTCCGCGACGTATGCGTCCGGATACCCGAACGGTTGCCGGTCGTCCGCGTCCTCCTCCTCGACCCAGACGTGCTGTTCCACGTCCGCGTAGTAGCCGTCCGGTAAGTAACTGGTCAGCGCCGCGCCAATCGCGACGATGAATCGCGTGTGAAAGCCCGACCAGAAGGCCGGGTCTTCCAGGTACGGGTCCATTCCGGGGAACGGCGACGGCATCGGGCCACCTTTAGTACACGCCGACGACCGTGGACCCGGCGATCTCCGAGAACGGCCGCACGCCGCTGACGCCGTCCCACGGGTACTTCTCGAACGGCTTCTCCCGCTCCCCCTCGTCCCGCTCCGGGAACCGCGGCACGAAGAACTCCTTCGTCAGCGTCGTCAGCAGCACCCGGCCGGTCCCGCCGTAGGGGACGATCTCGTCGTAGTTCTTCGGGTTCACCACCTGGATGACGGCCCGCGGCTGCGGGGCGTAGTACGTGATCTTGAACCCGTCGTCCGGGCCGATCGGCTTCGAGCACGCCAGCCCCATGAGCGTGTTGCCGTAGGTCGGCGTCATGTACACGTCGCCGTTGTCCAGCATCTCCTCGTAGGCTTCGCGGGTGAACTGCGGGGTGAACTCCGTGCCGCCGGAGAAGATGCCGACGATGCCGGTGCTCTTGATCGACCGCAGCCCGCCGGCCGGGACCGGCTTGCCGAGTGACCGGTACTTGTCCTCCAGCTTGCCGGCCCGTAGCGCCTCGTCGAGCGCGGCGAGAAGCTTCGGCGTCGTGAACATGCACTTGATCTCGTGGCCGCCGGCGAGGACCGTCAGCGCCTGGTCGATGCAGTGCTCCTTGTACGCATTCGCCTCGGAAATCTTCCGGTCCTTGATGCACTTCACGACCCACCGCGGGTCGAGGTCCACGGCGAAGCAGATGCCGCCGCGGTACTGGGCCAGGTGCTCGATCGCCAGCCGCAGCCGCCGCGGGCCGGACGGGCCGAGCATCAGCCAGTTGCTCCCCCGCGGGAAAGCCTTGTCCGGCAGCGTGTCGGACATCATCTCGTAGTCGATCTTGAAGTCGTCGATGACGATCCGCGACTTCGGCAGCCCGGTCGTGCCGCCGGTCTCGAACACGTAGACGCCGCGGTTCGCGAACGCCTTCGGCACCCACTTCCGGACCGGGCCGCCGCGGAGCCACTCGTCCTCGAAAATCGGGAACCGCTTAATGTCGTCGAACGACTTCACGTCGGTCAGCGGGTTGAAGTCGAAGGACTTCGCCTTCTCCAACCAGAACGGCGTGCCGGTCTCCGGGTTGAAGTGCCACTTCACCGTCTCGACGAAGTGCGCGTCGAGCTGCTTCTTGGCGTTCGCGATCTTTTCGTCGAGCGACCCGCCGGTCACGGGCGTCGGCTTGCCAGGCGTATCGGGTAACACGGGTGTGCCCTTGTGGGAGGATGTCTTGCTATTGATAGGTCCGCAGCCGCGGCCGAAGTCTAACGGAATCCGCCCGCGAATCGCCGGGATTCGCGGGCGGTTCACGGTTACTTCTTTTTGAAGGCGGACACCGACTTCTCGGTCATCACGTACAGCACGCCGTCGGCCACGACCGGGGTGCTGCGGACGGCCGCGTCGAACTCGACCTTCGCGAGTAAGAACTCTTTCTCGATCTCCTTCCGCATCTCCTGCGTCTTCGTCCGCAGGTCCTTGTCGTCGGCCGCCTCGATCGTCAGCTCGTTGATCGTCTTCGGCGTCTTCGCGTGCTTGAACACGAAGATTTCGCCGCCTTCCGTCGCGAGGTAGACCTTGCCGTCCACGTAGTACGGCGACCCCCAGATCGCGCCCTTCGTGTCGTACTGCCAGAACTGCTTGCCGGTCTTCGCGTCCAGGCAGTGCAGCTGGCCCTGCAGCTCCGAGATGTACACGACGCCGTCCACGATCGCGGCCGTGCTCATCGTCCGGCCGAAGACGAAGTCGCGGGACGCGACCTTCCGCTTCTCCGGCCCGCCGAAGTGCCACACGACGGCGGAGTTCGGGTTCGGCTTGCCGGTCATGACCTCCTTGCCGTCGGCCGTCTTCTCGACCTTGTCCACGACCTCCGGCGAGATGTCCCCCTTCTTCCCGGCCGGGTCGATGCACCAGAAGTGCGAGATGCCGGTGAAGTGCTCCGGGTCCTGGCCGAGGCCGATGAACACCTTGCCGTCGTGGACGACCGGCGTGCCGACGAAGTCGTTCCGCGTCCCGGTGCCGCCGAGGTCGTAGACGGCGCTCTTCGGGTTGGCGTCGAACTTCCAGATGATCTCGCCGCTGGCCGGGTCGAAGCTGTACAGGTAGCCGTCGCCGCCGGGGAAGATCACCTGCTTGACGCCGCCGATCTCCCCGTACACGGCGTTCGACCACTGCCCGTGCATGATGTCCTTGCCGGGGACGTTGCTCTTCCACTTCAACTTGCCGGTCTGCTTCTCGACGCAGACGAAACTCGGGGCCTGCGGCGTCGGGATGTTGATGTGGTTCTCGTCCACGCCGTTGGCCGTGACGACGTAGACGTAGTCGCCGACGACGAGCGGGCTGCACGCCGCCATGTTGTGCGGGAAGACGTTCTGCTCCCCGATCATGTCGTACTCCCAGATGATGTCCGCGTCCGTCTTGTCCTTGTACTTCTCGGTCGTGACGCCCTGGTTGCCGTCCGCGAGGCCGTTCACGTCGGCGCAGACGAGTGTGCAGCGGTTGCTGACGTAGTAGACGCGATTCCCCTCGACGAGCGGGGTGGAGCAGATGCCCTCCTTCGGCCAGTCGTTGACCTGGCCGGACGGGAGCTTGTCGTGGACGGCCTGCCAGAGGAACTCGCCGGTCTTCTGGTCGAAGCACATGAGGTTGCCCTTGTCGATCGGCTCCTCCTCGCCGTCGGCGTTCTTCCGCACGTCCCGCTTGTTCCGCGGCTTCTCGTTGTTCGTGCCGACGAACACCTTGCCGCCGGCGATGATCGGCCCGCCGTAGGCCCGCGACCCGAGTTCCGCCGTCCAGAGTTGCTCCGGCCCGCCCTGTTCCGGCTTCTCGACGACGTTCTTGTCCACGAGGTTGACGAAGTTCCGGTCCGGCGTGCCGCCGAACATCGTGACCTCGCTGCCGCCGGCCTTGACCGCCACGTCGGCCTTCACGGCCTTCGCGTCGGCCGGCGTCGGCTTGGCGTCGTCTAACTTCTTCGGCTTCGCGTCCGGCGTCGGCTCGGCCTTCGCCTCCGGCTTCATCGGGCCCGGGGCCGGCGTCGAGACGGGGACCTTCGCGTCAACCTTCGCCGTGTCGTCCTTTTTCAAATCGGCCTTCGCCACCTCGGCCGGTTTCGCGTCGGCCTTCGGGGGAATGCCCTTCATCGCGACGTACCCGACCCCCGCTACCGCGCCGAGCGAGAGGAGGGCCGCCGCCAGCGTTCGTATCGCCTTCATGTGTTCGTCTCGTGTGGTTCGGGGTCGGGTTACTTCTTGGCGTTCGGGGTGACTTTGAGGTTGTCGTAGTAAATGTCCGAGCCGGGGGCCGTCGTCCCGTCGTCCTTCGCCTGCATGTTCGTGACGTACCCGTACAACGCGGCCGCGCCTTCCGTGTTCGGCAGCGGGTCGTCGAATTCGATGGTCCACTTCTCCGGCTCGGGCTTGCCCTTCTCCCAGACCTTGCCCTTGATGCTGCCGCCTTTTCCGCCGGGTGTGACGGTGAACTTCGCGGCGTACCAGACGCCCGGCTTCCAGTCGAACTCGATGGCCTTGTTCACCCGCAGTCGGGCCTCCCACGACACGATGCTGAGCGTCCGCTTGTTGTTGAATCCGGGGTCGGGCTTTCCTTCGAGGACGAGTAGGTAGCGGCTGTTGATCACGCCCATGTCCGGCAGCTGCCCGCGGACCTCGGTGCCTTGCAGGTCGCACTCGATGGTGTAATCGGCGGCGGCCGGGCCGGTGATGTACCCGTTGGCCCGCGCGAACGGCGGGCGGCTGTCGGTGTTCACCTTCGCGAGCACCTTGTTCTTCTTCCCGCCGTCGTCGATCTCCTTCACGAAGTATTTCGCGTTCGCGTTCACCCACCCGCCGGGGGCGACGTTCACGGGGACCTTCTCGAAGTCGTTCGCGTAGGGAAGCTGAGGCACGACCCGGACGCGGGCGAGCGGGGCGGTCAACTTCCCGACCTTCGCCGCGACGTACCCCTGCTGGCTCGGCGTCTTGTCGATCACGACGGCCGCCGTCGCGCCGCCCGGCTTCAGTTCGGCCTTCAGCGCCGGCGGCGTCGGCTGGCCCATCGGGACCGGCGGCACGGCCAGCGTCCACTCGACCTTCGCGTCGGCCGGTGCCTTCACCTCGCGGCCGTTCGCGTCCATGAACACCACCTTCAGGGCGAGTTCCTTGCCCGGCGCGACCGCGACTTCGGCCGGGAAGATGCGGATCGACGCCGGGGCCGCGGCCTCGTTAAACGGCGTCTCCGCGGTCGCGGCCGCGGCGCTCTTGGCCTCCGCCGGCCTCGCTCCGGCCTCGCCGATGCAGTACGTGAAGTCGCGGGTGGAGAAGTACAGCCGGCCGTTCACGGCGATCGGCGTGCCGTGCGTCTCGACGAACCCGGACCCGGCCGCCACCCGGAACGGGATGACGTTCAGCTCGACGGGCGGCTTTTTGCCCTTCAGTTCCAGCACGGCCAGCTTCGCGTTCACGTCGAAGATAAACAGCTTGCCGTCCACGACGAGCGGCGCGCCGCGGGAGACCGTGCCGAACTTGTACGTCCAGAGGCCGTCGCCGGTCTTCGCGTCGAAAGCGTACAACTCGCCGGCGTCGTCCGGCAAGTAGAGGATGCCGTCCGCGATGGCCGGCGACGCGAGGCCGAACCGCACGCCCTGCCGGCTGCCGCCGGTCGCGAGCTTGATCCGCTTCGTCTCCCACACCAGCTTCGGCTGCTTCGTGCTCGGGTTCACCTGCGCGGCGTCCACGCAGATGACCTTGCCGATCGGCCCGCCGCCGAGGTTCTCTTCACCGTGCGAGATGAAGACGTGGTTGCCGCTGACGACCGGCGACGGGTTCACCACGCCGGCCCCGAAGGCGTAGGACCAGACGTGTTCGCCGTTGCGGACCTTGAGCGCGTGGACCGCGCCGTCCGCCCCGCCGGTGATGAGCAACCGCTGGCCGTTGATGACTTCCACGACGGCGTTCGAGTAATACGTCCCCTTCATCATCCGCTGCGGGTTCGACACCTCCTGCCACCAGACGACCTCACCAGTCTTGCCGTCGAGGGCGAGATACCGGTTGCCGCCGCGGGCGTGGTTGCCCCACGACGAGTTCACGAACCCGACGATGACCAGCCCGCTGTCGAAGATCGGCGACGAGATCCGCCCGCCGTACCCGGTGATGCGGCCGAACTCTTCGGTCAGGTTCCGCTGCCACTTCACGTCGCCGGTCTTGGCGTCGAACGCGAAGACGTGCCCCTGCGTGCCGTGGCAGTAGACGAGGCCGGCCTCCGGGTCGGCCGTCAGGCTCGTCCACCCGAGGCGGCTCGACACGATGTCCGTGTGGAAGACGTTGAACTTCTTCTCCCAGACCTGCTCGCCGGTGGCCTCCTTCAGGCAAACGACCCGCTCGCCTTCCGTCAGCCCGCTGCCGGACGCGGTGATGAGGTAGAGGTGGCCGTTCATGACGAGCGGGGCCGACCGCCCGCCGACGTTCGACCGCCAGATCAGGCCGTTCTTGCCGACCTGGTTGACGCCGAAGCTGCCGGGGATGCCCTTCTCCGGCGAGAACCCGGTCTGGTCCGGGCCGCGCCAGTGAATCCAATCGGCCGCGGGGGTCGTCGCGGCCGCGACCAAGAGGGCCGCCAGTGCCGCGACGCGGGGGAGGGGGGATCGGGGTCCGGCCGACATTCGTGAGTCTCCTCGTGACGGGGTGCGGGCAGGTGGGGTCAACGTTTCACGACCAACCGCTTCGCCTTCATCTCGAACCGGGGCAGGCTTCCGGGCGGAAGCGTCGTCACCTGGGCGCGGAACAACAGTTCGTCCTGGATCGCCCGGCGGACTGAGGCGGCCACGTCCGGCGAGTCCGCCGCGGCCGGTTCCAGTTCCAGCCACAGGTCGGTCAGCGGGCCGGTGGTGTCGATCGTCAGCCGGTACTCCGCGACCTCCGGGAACCGCCGGACGATGGCCTCGATCGCCGCCGGGTAGACGTTGTTCCCGCGGACGTGGAACATCTCGTCCGCCCGGCCGAGGATGCCGCCCTCCAGCCGAGTCGTTGTACGAACTCCGGCCGCCGCCCGCACCAGGTCGCCGGTGCGGTAGCGGATGACCGGGCAGGCGATCCGCGTCAGGTTCGTCAGCACCAGCTCGCCGACCTCGCCGGGCGGGGTCGGGCCGCCGGTCGCGGGGTCGATGACCTCCGCATAGCACGCCTCGTCCAACACGTTCATGCCACCCGGCTCGTCGGGTAACTCCAGCGCGACCGGGCCGACCTCCGTGAGGCCGTAGTGGTCGATGACCTTCGCTCCCCACCCCGCCTCGATCCGCTGCCGCGTGGCCGGGATGTTCCCGCCCGGTTCGCCGGCGAGGATCAACAATCGCACGGCCGAGTCCGCAAGTCGGATGCCTTCCCGCTCCGCCACTTCCGTCAAGTGGTAGGCGTAGGTCGGGGTGGCGAAGACGACCGTGGCCGCGTGCTGGGTCAGGAACCGCAGCCGGGCGGTGCTGGTCATTCCGCCGCCGGACAGGACGCGGAACCCGGCCCGCGCCGCCCCCTCGAACCCGCTCCAGAAGCCCAGGAACGGCCCGAACGAGAACGGGAAGAACAACACGTCCGACCGGGTGAGGGCGAGGTCGCGGAAGACCGTTGCCCAGCAGTCGAGCACGGCCGACCAGCTCTCCGGCGTGTCGAGCCAGCAGAGGGGCGAGCCGGTGGTCGTGCCGGACGTTTGGTGGAACCGCGTGTACCGGTCGCGGGGGTCGGTGTGGTTCGTGCCGTAGGGCGGATTCAAGGCTTGGTCGCGGACGAACTCGGCCTTCGTCGTGAGCGGCAGCCGGCCGAAGTCGTCCCAAGCCGTCAGCACGGGAACCCGCCCGCCGTACTTCTCGCGATAGAACAGGTTGCCGTTCAATTCCGCGAACAGGTGGCGGACCCGGTCCCACTGGCGGGCGCGAAGGGCGGCGATGGCATCGCTCACGCGGTCACGTCCTCCGGCGGCGTCGAGGGCCAATACCCGGACCGGTCCGCCGCCTTACAAGTGCGAGTTACTTTTTCAGATCGAAGCAGTACAGGTAGTCGAAGTCGCGGAGGAACAGCTTCCCGTGCGCGACGACCGGGTGCGCCCAGATCGCCCCGCGGCCCTTGTTCGTCGGGCTGCGCTTCGGCAGCTTCAGCTTGCCGACGGCGTTGAACCCGGCGTCCGTCGCCTTGATGACGGTCAGGTCGCCCGACCGCTCCTCGTAACACAGGAAGTGGCCGTCCACGTAGGTGATCGACCCCTTGCCGATGCTCTTGTCCTTCCAGACCGGGGCGTCCTCCGCCTTCTTGAACGCGAAGCAGACCCACCCCTCCTTGTCGCTGTGGCCGTAGACGAAGTCGCCGAGCTGAATGACGCCGCCGTGGTGGTTCTGGACCGTCTCGTACTTGGTGTACACCTTCTCCGCCTTGACCGTGTCGCCGCTCGCGGACAGCTTGTAGCACTCGCACCCGGCCTGGTAGCCGGCAGTGAAGAACGCGTACCCGTCCGCGACGATCGGCGTCGGGATCACGGCCGTCTTCCTAGCGATCTCGCCGACCTTGAACATGAGCTTCCCGTCCTTCGCCCGGACGCCGAGGGCCGAGGTCATGGTCTGTTGGACGTAAATCCGGACGCCGCCAACGTCGGCCGCCACGACCGACGAGTAACCAGCCGCGTCGTTGAAGTCCTTGCACGCCCAAGCCGTCTTGCCGGTCTTCGCGTTGAGCGCGACCATGCCGGTCCCCTTGCCGGGGGTGCAGATCACGTTCTCGCCGTCGATCAGCGGCGACTCGCTGTAGCCCCACGTGGGGATCACGCCGCCGAAGTCCTTGACCAGATTTTTCCGCCAAACTTCCTTCCCGTCGGCCGCCTTCAGGCAGAGCAGGTCGCCGGTGGACCCGAGGCAGTAGAGGTGGTCGTTGGCGAACGTCGGGGTGGACCGCGGCCCGCCGCCCCACCCGTCGAGGAACTTGCCGGGGCTGGTCTTGAACGGCGTCCGCCAGACTTCCTTCCCGTCGGCCAATTTCAAGCAGAGGACGTGCTCGGCCGACCCGGCGGCGTTCGCGTCGCCGCCGAGGAGGAACACCTTGTCGCCGACGACGGTGGGCGACCCGTACCCGATGCCGACCTTCAGATTCTCCCACGCGACCGCCGGCCCGTTCTCCGGCCACCCGGCGATCAGCCCGGTTTCGGGCGACTTGCCGTCGCGGTTCGGGCCGCGCCACTGCGGCCAGTCGCCCGTGGAAGCGGTAGATGGGGCGGCCAGCGCGAACGCCGCGAGGAGCAAGGCGGAGGACATGAATCGACCTCAAGGAAGGAGTAGAGGCAGGTTACTGCATGATATAGGTCGCGCGGTTAGCCGGGCTAGGCCGGGGCGATGTGCCGGACGAACTCCGGCGTGACGTGCCGCACGGCCCCGTCCCCTTGGTCGAGTTCGAGGCCGTCGAAGCCCAGGTCGAGCAGCCGGCCGGCCTCGTGGGTGCCGTCCGCGAGTTCGACGACGACGTGCCGGCCGAGCAGCCCGAACCTCCACTTCCAGTCGGATTCCAGGGGAACCCGCTCCCCGTCGAGTAGCCGGGACCACTCGGCGTCGAGCTTCCTCACAACCGTCTCGGTCGCGGTGTGCAGGTCGAACTCGCGGTTGGAAAGAATGCCCAACGAGGTCGCGTCGAGCAGGTTCGCACTTGTGAAATCGGAATGAGACTGGTTCAGGTTCAACCCGAAGCCCACGACGGTCGCGCGTCGCTGCTCGATGAGGATGCCGCAGACCTTCTTGCCGCGGACGAGCAGGTCGTTCGGCCACTTGATGCGGGCCTGCACGCCGGTCAGCTCGCGGATCGCGTCGCCGACGGCCACGGCCGCCCACGCGGTCAAGATCACCGGGCGGTTCAGTTCCGCCGGCGGGCGGAGTGCGACGGACGCTAGGAGGGAGGCTTTCGGCCGGCTCTCCCAGACGCGGCCGTGCTGCCCGCGGCCGCGCGTCTGGTGACGCGCGACGACGAGCGTGCCGTCGTCGAAGTCGGCGGCCGTGTCGTTCGTGCTGGTTAGCGAGTCGAAGACGAGCACCTGCCGGCCGACGTGTCGGGTGTCGAACGTCCAGGTTTCGGTCGGCGGGGTCACGCGAGGAAGTCGAGGGCGATGTCGAGGGCGACGGCCGAGTGCGTCAACGCACCGACGCTGATCCGGTCCACGCCGGTCTCGGCGATGCCCCGGATGGTCGTCAGCGTCACGCCACCGGACGCTTCCAGCAGCGTCGCTGGCGACACGGCGTTTCGCTTCGCGACGGCCGCTCGCATCACGTCCGGCGGCATGTTGTCGAGCAGCACGATCTCCGGCTTCGCGGGCAGGACGCGGTCGAGTTGGTCGAGCGAATCGACTTCGACCTCGACGGCCAACCCCGCGTTGCCAGGGAAGGCGCGGGCCAGCTCGACGGCGCGCCGCACGTCGCCGCTGACGCCGGCGATGTGGTTGTCCTTGATGAGGATCGCGTCGTACAGCCCGATCCGGTGGTTCGTTCCGCCGCCCATGCGGACCGCGTACTTCTCCAACTGCCGCCAACCGGGGGTCGTCTTCCGCGTGTCGAGTACCAGAACCGGTAGACCGGCCACGGCGTCCGCGAACTTCCGCGTCTGCGTCGCGACGCCGGAGAGGCGCTGGATGAAGTTGAGGGCCGTCCGCTCGGCGACGAGGATGGCTTGCAGCGGCCCCGACACGCGGGCGATGGTCGTCCGCGGTTCGACCCGTTGGCCGTCGGCGATGAGCGACTCGAAGCGGAGGTCGCGGGAAACGGTTTCGACCACCATCGCGGCCGCCGGCAGGCCGGCGATGGTGCCGCCGCTCCGGGCGACGAACGCGGCCGTGGCCTGCTTGTCCGGCGGGATGAGCGCGAGCGTGGTGCGGTCGTTCGTCGTGCCGAGGTCTTCGGCCAGCGCAAGGTCCACCAACCGGCGGCAGGCGAGACTTTCGGACGCGGAGATACCACCGGGCATCAGCGCATCCCCGCGGCGGCGGTCGCCCGTTCGAGCGCTAGCGTCATCTGGCGGTCGGCGTCCGACTCGACGAGGTCCGGCAGCACGCCCTGGCGGTGGAGCGGCGTGCCGCCCGCGGTCAGCACCTTCGCTATCGTCAGCACGAGGGTGCCGGACCGCATCTTGTGGACGCCGCCCGAGTCCGCGCCGTCGGCGGCGGACAGCTTGAACGGGAACTGCACGACGCCCTTGCCGAAGCTCGGCATCCCGACGACCGTGGCCCGGCCGTGTTCCTTCAGCGCGCTCGCCACCACCTCGGCGGCGGACATCGTCTTCGTGTCGATCAGGACCGTCAGCGGCACGTCGAGGGCCATAATCCCACTTTCCGAAGAGAATACGCGGTCGGAAAACTCGGGAACCTGGGCCTCGGTCGTCGCGATGATGCCGGACGGCAAGAACCGCTCGGCCACCCGGACGCCGGCGAGGAAGTGCCCGCCGGTGTTGCCGCGGAGGTCGAGGACGAGCGACCGCAAGCCCTGGTCCTTCAGCCGCAGGATCGCGGCGTCGAGTTCCAACAGCGTCGCCTCGCCGAACGACGCGAGTTTGACGTAGCCGACGCCGTCCTTCGTGTTCAACATCGAGACTTGCCGCACGGTGGGCAGCGGCGTCGGCAGCCGCACCGGGACGGACATCAGCGTCTCGCCACCGAGGACCTCGATCTCGTGTGTGCCATCGAGCGGCTGGCGGAGGGCTTCGGTCAGGCCCACGGCCGTCGCCGGGGCGAGCGGGCGGCCGTTGACGCGGCCGATTCGGTCGCCGGTCCGCAGGGTCGTGTTCTGCGCCGCCCACGAGTCGGCCAGCACTCGCTCGATGACGAGGTTGCCGTCGCGGATCGCAACGACCAGGCCGTAACCGGCGAGTTCGGCGACGCCAGCCGTGTCGGACGGCGGCTGCGTCGGCGACAGGTAGACCGTGTACTCGTCCAGGCTGTTGCACGACCCGCAGAGCAGTTCGAGGATGATGGCTGAACTCGCCTTCAGCCCCAACTCGGTCTGCGCCGCCCGCGTCAGCTCCACTACGGCGGCCCGGGCCTCGCGGACGGTCTTCGGCGGCTGCGACTTCCAGAAGTCTTGCAGCGTCCGCCGGAACTTCGCCACCGTTGCGTCGCTCGCGGCGGGCAGGTAGTCTTTGCGGAACGTGCGGTTCGTCAGCGCCCGGTCGAACTCCTCGACGCCGCTGCCGAACAGCTTCGCCGGGGTCGCCCGGTCGCGGTCGGCGTGCAGCGTCGAGAGCTTGTCGAGGACCTCGGCGTACAGGTTCAGCGCGTCGGCCGACGACAGCGCGACGACGTGCTGCTGGAACAGCGGGTCGCGGTGGCGGCGGACTTGGGCCGCGTGCCGGTAGCAGGCGGTGATCTTGTCGCGGACTTCGGAAGTCTGCCGGCCGCCGAGGTACGCCTTCAGGTACAGTTCGAGCGCCCGCTCCCACTCGCTCGCCTTCTCGGCGACGGCGGCGCGGGTCAACAGCGTCTCGGCTGACTCGATCGGCTTGGGGGCGGCGGACGCAAACGCGACAAGGAGGAGAGAGGTCAACGTCGCGAGGGTTCGCACAGGTCGCCGCGTCGGCATCGTGGACCCCGGTTCGGAAGGAAAGATCAAAAAGTGACCTGGGGTGATGATAAACCACACTCGGCCGGCGGGTCAAACATTCCGTTACCGATCCGTGACCTGACTGCCAGAACGGCAGCGACTCCGCCACCGCCGCCACCGCCACGGGTGCCACCCGTGGCGGTGAGACATTGACGCGCGACGTATAATTCCCGTTCTGGATTTTGCCCTTCTGGAGTGATGCGCGTGGCGGCGGATGAACTTCGACAATCGCTCGTGTCCCGGCCGTCCACGGTTGTCGTGAAGGTCGGCACGAACGTCCTCGCGAACAAGGCCGGCGAACTCGACCGGCGGCGGATTCAGTCGCTGGCGGAGCAGATCGCTCGCCTCCGCGCGGCCGGGCATCGGATCGTACTCGTTAGCTCCGGCGCGATCGGGGCGGGTGTTGGTAAACTCGGCCTCGGCAAGCGGCCGACCGACCTGCCGCACCTCCAGGCATGCGCCGCCGTCGGCCAGTCGGCCCTTATGCAGCTCTACCAGGAATCGCTCAACCCGTTCGGCATCCACGCCGCGCAGATTCTGCTCACGGCCAGCGACTTCGACGCCCGCGTCCGCTACCTGAACATGCGGAACACGATCTCGATGCTGTTCGAGTTCAACGCCCTGCCGATCATCAACGAGAACGACACCGTCAGCATCGCCGAGATCAAGTTCGGCGACAACGACCAACTCGCCGCAATGGTGGCAAACCTTCTCCAGGCTCCCTTGCTCGTCCTGCTTACCAACGTGGACGGCCTCTACTCGGCCGACCCGCGCTCGGATGCCAACGCGAAACTCGTGACGGCCGTTTCGCACATCGACGCGGCCGTCACCGGCATGGCCGGGGCCAGCAAGAGCGACCTCGGGACCGGCGGCATGAAGAGCAAGCTGCGGGCGGCTCGGCTCGCGACCGCCGCGGGCGGGGCCGTCGTCATGGCGAACGGTTCGATTGACGGCATCCTCGACCGGATTTTCCAAGCCGAGCCGGTCGGCACGCTGTTCCTGCCGCACGGCGATTCGGTCCCGGCGTGGAAGCGGTGGGTCGGGTTCACGGCCCAGCCGAAGGGGACGATCAAGGTCGATGCCGGGGCGCGACGCGCGGTGGTGGAGAAGGGGACGAGTCTGCTGCCCGTCGGCGTCCGCGCGGTCGAGGGGGAGTACGGCAAGGGGGACGTGGTGGCCGTGACAGACGCCGACGGCCACGAGATCGCCCGCGGGCTGACGAACTATTCCGCCGCCGACACCCGGAAGATCATGGGCTTGCCGACCGAGCAAATTCAAAGCCGGGTCGGGAACCTGCCTTACGTCGAGTTGATCCACCGCGATAACCTGGTGGTGACGGGCTGATCCGATCGTAGAACCCGGAGCGGAAGCGATGGGGTGTTGCGCAACACCCCATCGCTTCCGCTCCGGGTTCTAACTGAGGAAGAAGCTGATTTTTCGCCGTTAGTTTCCGCCGCGTGGGTCGTTTCCTCTGGTAACGCGACACGGGGCCAAACCCGGTAACCCTACGCCGTGAACGTACCATCGACCCCCGGCCGCGACGCCGGGGGGGGTCGCCGAGCCGAGTTCGAGGCCCTGTACCAACGGCACAGCCGGGCGGTGTGGGCGGTCGCGTTCGCCCGTTGGCTGGACGCCGACTCGGCGATGGACATCGCGCAGGAAGCGTTCCTGCGACTGTGGCGGGAGTGGGAAGCGGGGGAAGAGATTCAGAACCCCCGCGCGTGGCTTCTGCGGGTCGCTCGCAACCTGGCGGAAGACTACGCGAAGAGTTCGTTCCGGCGGAACGGGACGGCCCCGCCGGAGCAGTTCCTGGGCGTGCGGTCGTTGGAACCGTCGCCGACGGAAAAGCTGGAACTGGCCGAGCGGAACGCCCTCGTGCGGGCGACGCTGGAGGACCTCCCCCCCGGCGACCGCGACATCCTGACGTTGAAGTACGCCTTCGACTACGAGACGCAGGAGATCGCGGAGATACTCGGAATTCAAGCGACGGCGGTACACATGCGGCTCAGTCGGGCGCGGCAGCGAATGGCCGACCGGCTGGGCACGAACGGAGACGGCAAGAAACCATGACCCAACCGACCTCCTCTCCGGACGCCCCCGACGAAATCGACCGGGCGTTCTCCGACTATTTCAAGGGCCAACTGCCGAGCAGTTGGCCGGCGTGCCGGGCGACGGCGGCGGTGGAACCGGCGAAGCGGGTTCCGGACCGCGACGCGACGTGGGCGAGCCGGGCGACGCTCGTGGCGTCCGTGGCGCTGCTGCTGGGCGTCGGCTTCTACTTCGCCGGGAACGTCATGCCGACCGGCCCGACCGCACCGGGCAAGGGCGGCCGGTTCGACGACGCGACGGCGAACGGCACGGAGCTACTGAAGTCGGCCGGGCCGTCCGGAAAGATCGACGACCCGATGAAGGGCATCCCGCCGATGCCGATGCCGTGAGTGCGATCCAGGGTTTTCACCCCGAAGGGGTGGGAGATGTCAGCCCAGGGCAAGGGCCGTCAGGCCCGCCGCCCTGGGTGGGGGCCGCAACCACCCCGCAGGCTGAAAGCCTGCGACAAGGCGGTCCCAGATACGCAGTCGCCCCCGCGTCCCCGCGCCCAGGGCGTTGCCCTGGGCTGAGCCCTCCCAGGCTTTCAGCCTGGAAACCAAAACCGCGCCGCCGGTTCGGTTGCACATTTCATTTTCGCCGAAGTTTCTTCGGCACTTCGGCTAGACACGCCCTAGAATGTCACAATATCCTGACGGATGAAGTTTCAACGCTTTCCCTGTTCCCCTGGTTCAAGGACCGATGGAGTCTGACGTTACCACCCCCGACCCCGACGACCTGCCCACGACCTTCCCGACGACCGACGACGAGTCATCTCTCGACGAAGAACCCGCACCCCCGCCGCCGCCGGAAATCGTCACCCCGGCCGAGAACGCGCCGACGGTCGCCTACTCCGACCTGAAGCTCATCCGCCCGCTGTTCGACGCCGTCGAGGCGGCCGGGTACAAGTTCGCCACGCCGGTGCAGAGCGCCGTCATCCCGCACGCCATGAAGGGCAAGGACGTCATCGGCCAGGCCCAGACCGGGACCGGGAAGACGGCCGCGTTCCTCATCCCGTTCCTGAACCGGTGGCGGCCGCACCGCATGAAGGGGCCGATCGGCCTCGTCATGTGCCCGACCCGCGAATTGGCCGTGCAGGTGGCGACGGAGGCCGTGAAGCTGGCCCCCAGCCGCCACTTCCGCACCGTGCCGGTCTACGGCGGGGCGCGGATGGGCCGGCAGCTCGAACTGTTGGGCAAGGGCTGCGACCTCGTCGTCGGCACGCCGGGGCGGATCATCGACCACCTCCGCCGCGGGTCGCTGTCCCTCGAACAGGTCCGCTACGTCGTCCTCGACGAGGCCGACCGGATGCTCGACATCGGGTTCCGCCCGGACATCGAGCGCATCCTGCGGCGCTGCCCGGAACAGCGGCAGACGCTCCTCATGTCCGCGACCGTGCCGGATTCGATCAAGAAGCTCGTCCACCGGTACATGAAGGACCCGATCCACCTGAACATGTCGCCGAGCGTGCTGACGGTGGACAAGATTCGGCAGACGTACATCACCGTGGACGAGGAGAAGAAGTTCGACCTGCTGCAAAAGGTGATCGACCGCGAGAAGCCGCGGCAGGGGCTGATCTTCGTCGAGCGGAAGCGGTGGGCCGACCGGCTGTACCGGAACCTGAAGCACGTCGTCGCCGGCGTCGCGGTCATCCACGGCGACTTGCCGCAGTCGCAGCGGGAGAAGATCACCGCGGCGTTCCGGGCCGGGAAGGTGAAGTTCCTGATCGCGACGGACGTGATGAGCCGCGGGATCGACGTGGAGGGGATTTCCCACGTCATCAACTACGACCTGCCGATGGACATTGAGAACTACGTCCACCGGATCGGCCGGACCGGGCGGATCGGGCGGGACGGCGTGGCCATCTCGTTCGTGACACCGGAGCAGGGCGGGCAGTTGACGGACATCGAGATCACGATCAACAAGCTGATCGACCGCGATTACATCGACGGGTTCGAGTCGCACGCCCGCCGCGAGCGGCCGGACGACCGCGTCCGGGTGCTGTCCGTGGACGGCGCGCCGACCGACGACACGCCACTGGAGGAGCCGCCCCCGCCGGCGAAGAAGGCCGTGTACGGCAAGGCCGGCCGCCGGTACAGCTCGCGGCTGTGACATCTTGTAGGGCGGGTCAAGGCTTTGCGCCGACCCGCCGGGCGGATGGGACCGACGGAGGGTCGGCGCAAAGCCTTGACCCGCCCTACAAGAACTTTTTTCACCTCCCCCATTGACACCCGCCCTCCGTTTCGGCTACACCCGTCGCGCGATGCTGCACCACCGCGCGACTCTCCGGGTTATCGCACTCCTGCCGCTGCTCGCCCTCGGCTGTGCGTCGAAGGACGTGTGTAAGACGTGCGACCTCAACCGCGTCCGCTCCACCGTGAGCCGGGCCACGGCCATCCCGCCCGAGATCGTTCCCGAACCGATCGACCCGCCGCCGGTCCCGCGGTCGGTCCTCTGCCTCAGCGGCGGCGGCATGTACGGCGCGTACACGGCCGGGTTCCTCGCCGGGTGGACGCAGACGAAGACGCGGCCGCAGTTCGACGTGGTCACCGGCGTCAGTACCGGGTCGTTGATCGCGACGGTCGCGTTCCTCGGCCCGCAGTACGACGACGCGGCCCGCGAGTTCTACACGCAGATCAAGTCGAGCGACATCTACAAGGTTCGCGCCTGGGTCCTCATTCCGGGGGCCGGGTCGGTCGCGTCCAGCGATCCGCTCCGCAAGCTCATCGCCTCCGTCGTGGACGACAAGCTGCTCGCCCACGTCGCGGCGGAACACCGCAAGGGCCGGCGGCTGTACGTCGGCACGACGAACCTCGAAACCCGCCGGCTCGTCGTCTGGGACATGGGGGCCGTCGCGTCGAAAGGCGGCCCGGACGCGGTCGAGCGGTTCCGCACGCTCCTGCTCGCGTCCTGTTCCGTCCCCGGCATGTTGCCGGCCGTGCCGATCGCGGTCGAGAAGAACGGCAAGAAGGTCACCGAACTGCACACGGACGGCGGCGCGACGGCCCAACTGTTCGTCCCGCCCGGCGCGCTGGCGCACAAGCCAGACGGCTCGCCGTCCGGCACGGATTTGTACATCGTCGTGGCGGGGAAGCTCTACGCGGACCCCGGCCCCGTCCGCCCGCGGGTGCTGCCGGTCGCCGGGGCCGCGGCCGCGAGCATCCTGCACGCCCACTGCCGGGCGGAGATCGCGACGCTCTACCACCAGTCGCGGCTGACCGGCGGGAACTTCTTCTTGACGGCCCTGCCGGACAGCGACAACGGGGTGCCGCTCGGGTTGAACTTCGACCCGAAGGAGATGGCCCGGCTGTACGAGGTCGGGTACTGCCACGGGATCGGCGGCCCGGCGTGGACGACCGCCCCGCCGTTCGAGAACGCCGCCACCGACCCGCCGCGGGACTGATGCGATACAATGTGGGCATCACCGTTCCCCAACCCCGTGAATGCGTATGTCACTCACCGAACTGCTTCCGAGCGTGCGCGAGCTGACGCGGAACGAAAAGATTCGATTGATTCAAGTCCTGGCCGACGACTTGGTCCAGGAGGAATCGCCACCGATGCCCGCCGGCGAGTACCCGATTTGGTCGCCGTATGACAGCTACGAGGCGGCCGACCAACTCCAACGATTAATCGACGCGAACAAGGCCCAGTCGTGACCCCGCCCGGACAGTGATACCCGTTCGTCATGCGGAACGCGGCGGCCGGGGCGACGAGCCTCGCACCGATCCTTCCGTTGCAACTAACGCTGACGAACACGATCGCAGCCGAGGGACTGTTGGACACCGGGGCGACTATTAACGTGATGCCGTTGTCGCTCGGAACGCAACTCGGGGCGGACTGGAACCGGCTGACGACGGCCATCCGGCTCGCCGGGAACTTGGCCTCGGTCCCGGCGAAGGGGTTGATCGTCGAGGCCGTGATCGGGCCGTTCCCGCCCGTGAAACTCGCGTTCGCCTGGGCGAACACGGACGCCATTCCGCTCCTCTTGGGCCAGGTCAACTTCTTCGCCGAGTTCGACGTTTGCTTCTTCACCAACCGCGGCGAGTTTGAAGTCCTACCGAAAGCGTGAAACCTCTCCCATGGACCGCACCCGCTACGACGCGTTCGTCCGCACGTTCTTCGACTGCGACCCCCGAGAGGTCACACAGATATTCTCCGAGTTGCTCGACGCCATGCGGGCGGAGGAGTCGTTGCCGCCGGGCCACTACCTGTCGCAGAACTACGACACCGCCCAGGCCAACCCCGAAATCCACGTCCTGCCCGGCAACCTCAAGGACGCCCGCGACGCCGTGTTCCCGTACTTCTGGGGGACCGACGGCTGGTCGTCGCCGCTGCACCTCGAGAACGTCCGCGGCCCGGCGAACTACGCCTCGCTGATCGGCGCGATCGCGTGCCTGCTCAAGAACCCGAACCTCTGCACGGACAGCTACAGCCAGCGGTCCAACGAGCTAGAGGTGAAGGCGATCACGGCCCTGGCGAACCTCGTGTTCTACCACACCGACGACCCGTGGGGCGTGTTCACCATCGGCGGCACGATCTCCAACATGTATGCCGCGAAGATCGGCATCGAGAAGGTCGTGCCGGGGGCGATGCGGAAGGGCCTCCGCGGCGAGACGGTCGCCGGCATCGTCTCGGAGGCGGCCCACTACTGCGCCGCGACCGTCGCCGGGTGGCTCGGCCTCGGCACGGAGAACCTGCACGAGATTCCCACGGATAAATCGCTGTCGATGCGGCTCGACCTGCTCGCGGCGAAGCTTGACGAACTGTACGCGAAGAAGGTGAAGGTCGCGTTCGTGATCGGCACGTTCGGCACGACGGACGCCTTCGGCATCGACGACCTCGTCGGCATCCACACCGTCATCCACGAGAAGGCCGGGAAGTACGGCGTCCCCGTCCCGCAACTCCACGCGGACGCGGCCGTCGGGTGGGGCCTCTGCTTCCTCAACGAGTACGACCTGGACAAGAACGTGCTGAAGCTGACGCCGGAGTTGAAGCCGGTCGTCGCGAAGGTGCAGCAGATGTGCCGCGGGCTGCGGGTGGCGGACAGCGTGACGATCGACTTCCACAAGACCGGCCGCGGGCACTACCCGTCGAGCGCGTTCATCGTGAACCGGCGGGCGGACCTGAAGTACCTCGCCCGGAGCAAGGACGACACGCCGTACTTCCCGGAGGCGGACAGCCGCCGCGACCCGGCCCTGTTCACGCTCGAAACGTCCCGGCCGGGCCTCGGGCCGTACACCGTGATGGCGTCCCTCGACGGCATCGGGCTGCTCGGCTGGCAGATGCTCATGGCCCGGTCGCTGGAACTGGCGGACATCTTGAAGCGGCGGCTGGAGAAGCTGGAGTTTTGCAAGGTGTTGAACGCCGAGACGTGCGGGGCGAGCGTCGTCTGGTGGGTGCTGCCGCGGGGCCGCGACGCGCGGGCGATCTACGACCGGATGGAGGCGGGCGAGCTGTCGCCGGAGGAGACGCACCGCTACCTGACGGAAATCCGGCGGCTGTACAACAAGCGGGACCGCACGCTCGACCCGGCCCGCGACGCGCGGCTGAGCTTCACCACGGAGGTCGGCTACCGGCCCGGCGGGGTGAACGTCCCGGCGTGGAAGGCGGTGTTCTTCAACCCGAAAACGGACGAGGCGGTCATCGACCGCCTCGTGGAGAGCATCGAGGAAGTGGCGTAAGCGATCACCAGTTTTCAGCCGCGGAGCGGCGGCAGTCGTTAGCCAGGGGTGAAACCCCTGGAAGCCGAGTGTCATGCACAAGCCCCGGAGGGGCGGCAGAACGCGGTTCAATCCCAGAGATACCGTTCGTCGTATTCAATAGCGTGTTTATTCAAGAACGACCGGAATTCGTCTTGAAACGACATCGTTCGGTGGTGTTTGGCCTGATTAGCGATGTACTGCTTGACTCGCCCCATCGTCGTCAGGCCGACGGTGAATGCCCCGTACCCGGCCTGCCACGCAAAACCCCGCCGGTCCGAGAACGTGTCATGAACCCAGCCGGAGGAACCTGCCTTCACCACCCGCATCACGTCGGCGAGGGCGTGCTGTTGGTTCAACCGCACGAGCAGGTGGACGTGATCCGGCATCCCACCAGCTGACAGCAGTTGCCCGCCTTCGGCACGGAACAACCCACCAACGTAGTCGTACAGCCGCGGTTGCAGTTCCGGTGTGATGGTCGGTTCGCGATGCTTGGTGCTGAAGACGATGTGGTAGTGCAAAGACGTGAACGTCTGGGGCATGTTTGGCCCTGATCTGCCGCCCCTACGGGGCTTGGGTGGTTGCGTCGCGTTCCAGGGGTTGCGCTTCGCTCCACCCCTGGCTAACGACTGCCGCCGCTCCGCGGCTAAATCAGCTCCCGAATCCGCTCCCCGTCGGCCACGTGCTGCGGCCGGCCCGTCGGGTCCAGCACGGCCGTCTCCGGCGTCAGGCCGAGCGAGTGGTACAGCGTCGCGAACATGTCGCCGAACGTCACCGGGCGGTCCTTCGCGTACTCGCCGAGGCGGTTCGTCGAGCCGACGACCTGCCCGCCCTTCAGCCCGCCGCCGGCGACGACGGCACAGCTCACCTGCGGCCAGTGGTCGCGGCCCGCCTCCTTGTTGATCCGCGGCGTGCGGCCGAACTCGCCCCACGCGATCACCGTCACGTCATCGAGCATGTCCAGCCGGTCCAGGTCCCACACCAGCGCCGACAGGCACTGGTCGAGCTTGGCCCCGTGGTCGCGGACGAGGTCGAAGTTCTTGCCGTGGCTGTCCCACCGGCCGTAGCTGAGCGTCACGCACCGCGCCCCGGCCTGCACCAGCCGGCGGGCGACGAGCAGGTGCTCGTTCACCGTCGGCGCGCCGTCGTACTGGAACTTGTACGGCTTGCCGTCGCCGTACCGGTCCCGAACCTTCGGGTCCTCCTTCGACACGTCCAGCGCCTCGATCAGCCGGCTAGAGGTCAGCACGTTCATCGCCCGCTCGGTGTGGGCGTCCATGCCGAGCAGGCTGCCGTTCGCGTCCAGGTCTCGCTTCAGGCTATCGAACCCGGCGAGCAGTTGCTTGCGGTCGGCCATGTGGACGGCGTTCGTGCCGTTCATCTTCATGTTGGCGATGTCCGGGCCGTTCGGCCGGAACGGGCCGAACGTGCTGCCGAGGAACCCGACCTTGCCGGCGTCGCTCCACTCGACGTGCTGCGTCCGCTCGGCGAGGCCGACGAACGGCGGCACGGACGGATCGACCGGCCCGTGCAGCTTCGCCAGCACCGACCCGATGCTCGGCCGCCCGCCGAGGGCGGACAGCGACTCGTTGCGGAACCCGGTCGTGCATTGGTACGCGTCGTGCCCGCCGGTCGCCCCGACGATGGAGCGGACGATGGAGAACTTGTCCATCATCGTCGCCATCTTCGGGAAGACTTCGCAGACGTCGATGCCCGGCACGTTCGTCTTGATCGGCTTCATCTCGCCGCGGATTTCGCTCGGCGCGTCGAGCTTCAGGTCGAACGTGTCCTGGTGCGGCGGGCCGCCGCCGAGGAAGACGTTGATGATCGCCTTGTGCTGGTGCGTGCTAACGCTCTGGGCCTTGTTCGCGGCCTCGGCCCGGTACACGTCCGCCAGCGTGAGGGACGCGGCCCCGAAAGAAAGTGCGCCGACCTTAAGGAACGACCGGCGCGGGACGCCGTCGCACATGCGGCTGGTTCCGCCGAGGAACGTCAACATCGGGCAGCCTCCGAAAGAAGAGGGAGGAGTGGGGTGGGATGATCGACCGTCGTGCTTGTCAACTCTTTTCTCACCCACACTTTAGCGTCGGCTTGATGCTGGAGCAAGCGAAATCACAACAAGCCTATTCTACCAGGATTTACGGTGCTGTAGGTGGTTCGGATGACTCAAACGCCGCGACGAGGCGTTCGACAACCGGCCGCGGCTCGTCCACCGTCGCGACACATGCACTCACGGCCACGCGGGTTGCGCCTGCGGAGACGGCTTGGCTGATCGTTTCCGGCGAAATGCCGCCGAGTGCAAACGCCGGGAGCGAGGTCGCGGCGAAGGCTTCCCGCACGAACGCCAGCCCTGCGAGTTGGTCGAACGCCTTTGTGCTGCTGGGGAACGTCGGGCCGACGCCGAGGTAGTCGGCCCCGTCGAGCACGGCCCGCCGCACCTGTTCGAGATCGTGCGTGCTGACGCCGACGAGCGCGTCCGGCCCGACGATCCGCCGCGCGTCCGCGACGGTCAAATCGTCCTGGCCGAGATGCACCCCGTCGGCTTCAGCAAGCCGCGCGATGTCGGGCCGGTCGTTCACGATGTACAGGGCGTTCGCCTTCCGCGTCCAGCCGCGGACCTGCCGCGCCCGCTCGATCAGTTCGCGGTCCGGCAACTCCTTCTCGCGAAGCTGGAAGACGGACGCCCCGCCCGCCGCCGCCTCCGCGATGGTCCAGTCGAGTGTGTTCACGCACTGCGAACCGGTCAGAAGCACGTACACCCGTGCGGCCGCCAACCGGTCGCGTGCGTCCGTGCCGAGGGCCGCGCGTTCCAGCGTGTACGCGGCGTACCGGACCTGCTCGACCTCGCGGGCGAACCGGCTGTCGTCGAGTTTGCCATACTCCTCGAGGCTGCGGAGCGATTCCTGCAACCGCTTGAAGTTGACGGCCGCCACCTGCCGCGGCGACGCCCGCTCGTACTCGCGGCCGGCCGTGACGGTCGTGCCCACGTCGCCGGGCGTGTCCCGCGACTTCAGCAGCAACCCACCCGGCAGCAAGTCCGTCGCTTCGGCAAGCCGGTGACGCAGTTTCTTCAACTCTTCCGTCAAAAGGCGGTCGTTCAGCGAGAACCGGGCGAAGTCGTCGAGCACCCGCAGCGATTCGCGGGCGCGGTTCAGGTTCACGTCCAGGATGCGGGCCGCGTCCGTCTGCTCCGTCGGGTTCGCGGCCGCGAACTCCACCGGCGACGCGGGCGAGGCTTCGCCAGGCCCCTCGATCAGGTCGCTTCGCAGCGCCGCCTCGACCTTCGCGACACTCACGCCGGCCCGCTCTAACGTCGCGCGAAAGGCGTCCTCGTGGGCCATCACGGCGAACATCACGAGGTCGGTCGTCAGCGCCGGGTCGCCGCGGAGCCGGACGGAGTGCCGCCGGGCCGCGACGTGCAGGTCCGTCGCGGCCGGGGCCGCACCGCCAGTGGTTCGCTCTTTCAAGTTCTGCTGAAGTCGCGGCACGTCCACGCCGAGGCGGACCAGCAACTCGAATGGCCGCCCCTCCTCCTCGTCGAGCAGCGCGAGCAGCCAGTCGGACAGCCGGACCTTTGGCGAACCCAGCCGCTCGGCCCACGCCGACGCGCCGGTCGCCGCCCGCTCCACGCCCGGACTGATCTCGTGACTCATGCCGCGTTACCCAGTCGGAACACTTCCCGCCGTTCATCCTACTTGCCCAGGGTCCGCCGGAAAACTTACCCGGACGACCCGGCTTCCCGCCCCCCGCCCGTTCAACCGGCACGACCGACGGATTTCTTCCGCCGAGTCCGGTTTCCCGCGCAAGCCGCGTTCGAGACGCAACCGCCGCCGGACGATGATAGAGAGCCTGCACACTTTCCGCGAACACCCTCCGCCATCCGGCACGGCCGCCGGTGGCCCGTGGAGACGGCGTCATGATGACCGCCCGACGTTCCCGTTGGCTCTGTCGGCTCAGCGCCGCCGCCTGCCTCGCGGTCGGCACGGCGGCCGCCACGTCCGGCCAGGAGAAGGCCGCCCCTCAGAAAGTGGTCGCGAAGAAGGAAGACATCAGGAAGTCGAAGGAGAAGCAAGGCCCGGCCGTCACGTCCGAAACGACCTTGAATTTGCAGGACTGCATCGCCATAGCCCTGGAGCGCCAGCCGAACATTCGGGCGTCCGCCGCCAGCCTGAAGGCCACGGAGATCGGCAACCGGTCGCTCGGCAACCTCGGCACGCTCGCGAAGCTGCTCACGCCCGATTTGAAGTTCCGCCAGCAACAGGCGGCCCGCGGGCTGACCACCGGCCAGGCCGACCTATTGAAGGTCCAGTACGAGACGGTCTACGACGTGACCCGGCTCTACTACACGTTCGTCTACGCCCGCCAGCAGGAACAGACGGCCACCGACATCATCGACCAGATGGAAGTCTTCTACGACATCGCCGCGGAACTGGTGAAACAGGGTGCGCAGCCGGACCTGAACCAGTTCTCCCTGTACCGGATGGAGGACGCCATCGCCGAGGTGAAGCGGCCGCGGATCACGGCCCGCACCGGGCAGAAGCTCGCGCTCGCGGCCCTGAAGGAGGCGATGGGGGTGGAGCAGTCGTTCTCGTTCGTCCCGAAGGACGCGGAGATGCCGCTCATGGGCGGCGAGGTGACGCAGGACCAGGTCACCGGGTTCGCCATGTCCCGGCGGCCGGAACTGTCGCTCGCCGCGGCCGGGGTGGATGCGTTCCGTCTGGAGGTTTGTGCCCAGAACGCGATCAAGCGCCGCCAGAAGGTTCCCACCCTGGCGAGCGGCAGCGACCTGCACAGCCGGATGGTCCCGGCCCCGCTGCGGAACGGCGAGTACCGGCCCGGCGCGCTGGCCCCGGAGATGCCCGTCGCCCTCGTCGGCACGCGGGAGGACCGCGTCGCCCGCGCGACCGAGTTCAGCAACCGGCAAGAGACGGTCCTCGAGAAGACCCGGAACCTCGTCGAGCTGGAGGCCACGAACGCCTACCTGAACTGGGAGGCGTCGGTCGATCGGTTCAAGCTGGCGAAGGGCCGGTTCGAGAGCAGTCAAAAGATGGTCGAGCTGTCCCGCACGACGGCCCCGAACATTCGCAAGTACGACCAATTGATTTTGAACGAGGCGCTCGCGGCGAAGTCCCAGGCCGAGTACCTGGAGGCCGTGTTCGAGAACCTCAAGGCCCTCGCCACCCTGGAGCGGGTGACGACCGGCGGCGTCAAACCGGACTTTCCCCAGAAGTGATTGACCGTTCCTCGGGAGGTGGGCTGTGGAACAACGGTTCAGGGCCGCGGCACTCGCGGCGTTGGGTTGCCTTCTCTTCGCCGGCACGTCGTCGGGGGCGGACGGCCCCTTGCAAATCGGCATGGTCCAGAGCATGTTCCGGGACGTACAGCCGGCCATCGTGCAGGCCCTGGCCCGCCCGTTCCGGTCGCTCATGGAGAAGCAAACCGGCCTGAGCTACGACGTGGAACTCTGCCCCGACTCGCTGGCGATGGTGAAGCGGTTCAAGGAACAGAAGATCGAACTCGGCGTCATGCACGGGTTCGAGTACGCCTGGATCAAGGCGAAGAACCCCGACCTCGTGCCGGTGTCCGTCGCACTGCCCAACGGCGGGATCGTGCAGGCGATGGTCGTCGTCCACGAGGACTGCAAGGCGGCGGGGATCGCGGAACTGGACGGCGAGAGCGTCCTGATCCCCCGCGGGACGAAGGCCCACTGCATGATTTACCTGGAGAAGCTGCGGGCGGGCGTCCCGAAGACGGCGGCGCGGACGCTCGCCAAACCGGGCCTGACGCCGGAGGAGGCGCTGAACCTCGTGGCCAACGGCGAGGCCCCGGCCGCCCTCGTCGATGCCGCGTCGCTGGCCGCGTACAAGGTGTTGCAGCCGGGGGCGTCGAAGCGGGTCAAGGTGCTGGCCCAGTCGGACCACTTCCCGCCGGTGCTGATCCTCACCCGCAAGGGGGCGATGAAGGACGAGGCGATCACGAAGCTGCGGGACGGCCTGTCGGTGGCGCACAAGACGGCCCAGTACAAGCCGCTCATGATGATGTGGAACATGCAGGGCTTCGAGAACGTCCCGAAGGACTATGACGCGCAGCTGGAGAAGTGTCTGCAACAATACCCGGTGCCGAACGTGCCGCCGGCGACCGAGACGAGTCAGAAGGAGTAGACTGTCGAGGAGTTGGACCCGCGCCACCCCCGCACCGCGGGGGTGTGTTTTTTTTACCTGACTTCCGAAGTCCGGCTTCGACTTCGGAAGTCGAACGGGACGAGAGCGTTTGCCGTAACCGCGAAAGCCGCCGCGCGGGATCGACTTCCGAAGTCGAAGCCGGACTTCGGAAGTCAAGAGTGGTCGTCGCGGTCACCGCAACTAACCTGGAATCGTCCGCAACCCGCATGATAAAGTCTTTGAACATTTGAACAAATCGAGGCGACCCGATGGCGGAGACGATTGAGACGGTGTCGATCGCCGGCGAGGTGCGGTCGCGGTTCCTCCGGTACGCGATGTCCGTCGTCACCGGCCGGGCGCTGCCGGACGTGCGGGACGGGTTGAAGCCGGTCCAGCGGCGCATCCTGTTCTCCATGTTCAACGACGCGAACCTCACGTTCGACCGCAAGGCCGCGAAGTCGGCGAAGATTGTCGGGGACGTGATGGGCAACTACCACCCGCACGGCGACGGCGCGATCTACGACGCCCTCGTGCGGATGTCCCAGGACTGGGTCATGCGGGTCCCGCTCGTCCACGGCGAGGGGAACTTCGGCTCCGTCGATGGCGACCCGCCCGCGGCGTACCGGTACACCGAGGCAAAGCTCAGCCGGTCGGCCGCGTACCTGCTCAACGAGATCGACCAGGAGACGGTGGACTTCCGCGACAACTACGCCGGCAACAAGCGGGAGCCGGTGATGCTCCCGGCCCAGTTCCCGAACCTGCTCGTCAACGGCACGGCCGGCATCGCCGTCGGCATGGCGACGAACATCCCGCCGCATAACCTTGCCGAAGTTTTGAAAGCGTGCGTGTTCCTGATCGAGAACCCCGACGCGAGCGTCGCGCAGTTGCTCGACAAGGTGAAGGGGCCGGACTTCCCGCTCGGCGGCAAGATCGTCACGGACCGGACGACGCTCCGCAAGATTTACGAGGACGGCACCGGCAGCATCAAGGTGCAGGCCGAGTGGAAGCTCGAAGAGGTCGCCCGGCGGTCGCAGATCGTCGTCACGTCGATCCCCTACGGCGTGGACAAGGGGGCACTCGAGAACCTGATCGGCGGGCTGATCGACGAGAAGAAGCTGCCGCAGTTGCTCAGCGTCTCGAACGAGACGAACGACAAGGACGGCATGCGGATCGTGCTGGAACTGAAGGGCGAAGCCGACCCCGCGCTCGTGATGGCGTACCTGTACAAGCACACGGATTTGCAGAAGAACTTCGCGTACAACATGACCGCCCTCGTGCCGAGCGAGGACGGCAAGACGCTCGTGCCGCAGGACGGGCTGAGCCTCAAGGCGATCCTGCAACACTTCCTCGACTTCCGTCTCGACACGGTGAAGCGGCGGTTCGAGTTTGAACTGCGGAAGTTGCGGGCGCGCATCCACATCCTCGAAGGCTTCCGGATCATCTTCAACGCCCTCGACCGGGCGATCAAGCTGATCCGCGAGTCGAACGGCAAGGCGGACGCGGCCGACAAACTGAAGGCCGAGTTCGCCCTGGACGACGACCAGGCGAACGCCGTCCTCGACGTGCAGCTCTACAAGATCGCGAAGCTGGAGATCAACAAGATTCTCGAAGAGCTGCGCGAGAAGCGGAAGCGGGCCGAAGAGATCGAGGCGATCCTCGCGTCGAAGCGGCGGCTGTGGACGGTCATCAAGGCCGAGATGGAGAAGCTGGCCGAGGAGTTCCCGGAGCGGCGGAAGACGCGGATGGCCAGCGAGGACGACGTGCTGGAGTTCGACGAGCAGGCGTACATCGTGAAGGAGAACACGAACGTCGTCCTCACCCGCGACGGGTGGATCAAGCGGGTCGGCAAGCTCGCGTCCGTCGAGAGTACCCGCGTCCGGGAAGGCGATTCCGTCGTCGCCGTCGCCCCCGGCAGCACGCTCGACCACGCCGTCTTCTTCGCCGACGACGGCACGGCGTACACGATGCGGATCAACGAGGTTCCCGCGAGCAGCGGCTACGGCGACCCGATCGCGAAGTTCTTCAAACTGGCCGACGGCGTGCGGATCGTGAACGCCGTCACGACCGACCCGCGGTTCACGCCGGCCGACGGCAAAGACGGGCCATACATGCTCGTCGCCACGTCCGCCGGGAATGTGTTGCGCATCCCGCTCGCGGCGTTCCGGCCGGAGTCCACGAAGGTCGGCCGGCGGTACGTGAAGCTCGACGACGGCGACAAGGTCGTGATGGCGCAGCTGGTCGCGTCCGAGGAGAGCGTGATGCTCGCTTCCCGCCAGGGGTACGTGATCCACTTCAAGCTGGACGAGGTGAACGTCTTGTCCGGCGCGGGCCGGGGCGTCATCGGCATCAAGCTGGGCGACGACGACACTTGCATCGGCGGCGTGCTGATCGGCGGCAGCCGGTTCGACAAGATCGTGGTCGAGCAGTCGAACGGCAAGGAGGCCCAATACGGCCGCGAGGCCCGGCGGCTGGTCGCCCGCGGGGGCAAGGGGGACGAGGTCGTGAAGCGGCTGACGCACACCCGCGTCGTCCCGCCGGCGATCGAGGTCGTGAACTGGGACGAGATCGAGGGCAAGCCCGCCAAGAATAAGGGCAACGGAACGCTGTTCGAGTGAGCCATGAATCAGACGACGCCTACGGCCGCCGACCTTGAAGCACACCCGGTTGTCCGGGCGGCACTAGATCAGGCATGGCTTGACTCGATGCCGGATGACGCAATCCAGCGACACGAGGAAGGGGGGTGGATTTATTTGAACCTCCTTACCGGCGACATCCTGATCGAACGGGCCGCACCGGGGATTCAAGCCGCCATCGACCTTTCTTCGCCGCCGGTCTTGGCAAACGCGGTCGTGGTCGGGAAGTTCCACACGCACCCGAACCCGACGAGCGAGGGATGGCTGCCCGGTCCGAGCCGGAGCGACCGGGTCGTTGACGCCCGGCACGGCGTACCCGACTTGATCCGCGCCGACGACGGGGTGTACCATTCCGGTCCCGACAGTCGCCGCGGCGGCCTCGGCGGGAATCCCGGATTTCCAGCGTGAGGGGATGGAATGACGACGCAACAGCTCGCACAGCCAGCCGTTTCTAGTGGGCAGGCCCTTCAGGTCGCCTGCGCCGACGCGAACAAGGTCTACCGCGACCTCCACCTGTACGCCATCGCGATTCGGCTCGAACCGGACGGGTGGCACATCGACTTCGATTTCAAGGACGCCGACGCGCAGAGCGGCGGCCCGCACTACGTCATTGACGCGACGACCGGTGCCATCGCCTCGAAGTATTACGAGCAGTAACGGCACCCTTCATCACGACTCACCTAGACCGAGCAGACATGAGCGCACTCCCGATCCCTCGCACGAAGTACACCGCCTCCGAGGACATCCAGGTCCTCGAAGGGCTGGAGCCGGTCCGCGTGCGGCCGTCGATGTACATCGGCAGCACCGACGCGAAAGGCCTCCACCACCTCGTCTGGGAAATCGTCGACAACTGCGTGGACGAGTACATCAACGGCTACGCCGACCACATCGCCGTCACGCTCCACAAGGGCGGCGACAGCATCACCGTCCAGGACAACGGCCGCGGCATCCCGGTGGACAACCACCCGAAGTTCAAGATTAGCGGCCTCGAACTGGTGCTGACGAAGCTGCACGCCGGCGGGAAGTTCGGGAACAAGGACTCGAACTACTTCTACTCCGGCGGCCTGCACGGCGTCGGCGCGTCGGTCGTGAACGCGCTGTCGAAGAAGCTCGTCGCCACCGTCCGCCGCGACGGGTTCGAGTACCAGCAGAAGTACGCGAAGGGCATCCCGCAATCGAAGCTCGAAAAGGTCGGCCCGTTCCGCGGGCACGGCACGATCATCCACTTCCAGCCGGACGACGCGATCTTCCGCAACACGCACTTCGACGCGGACGTGATCCGGCAGCGGCTGGAGGACATGACGTACATCCACAGCGGATTGACCGTCACGTTCAAGAACGAAATCACCGGCGAGTCAGTCGAGCTGAAGAACCCGGCCGGGCTGCCGGCGTTCCTGGCGAAGCTCGTGGCCGACGCGCAGAAGCCGCCGGTGACGCCGACGGCGTTCCACGCCGCCCGGAACAACGGCGAGCGGATGGAGGTCGCGCTGCAGTGGACGCAATCGACCGACGAGACGTTCCGGTCCTACGTCAACGGCATCCGCACGGCCGCCGGCGGGACGCACGAGAACGGGCTGAAGGCGGCCGTCCGCAAGGCGATCAACAACTACATCGAGACGCACGACGAGGCGAAGAAGACGGTCAAGAGTGTGAAGATCACGGCCGAGGACATCCGCGAGGGCGTCGTCGCGATCGTCTCCGTGTTCGTGCAGGAGCCGCAGTTCCAGGGGCAGACGAAGGAGAAGCTCAACAACGCGGAACTCGAATCGCAAGTGGACGGCTTCGTGCGGCCGGCCCTCGAAGCGTGGCTGAACAACAACAAGTCCGCGGCGGACGAGATCGTCTACCGCATCTTTCTGGCCGCCCAGGCGCGGGAGGCGTCCCGCGAGGCGGCGAAGGAGGTCAAGCGGAAGACGCCCGGCACGCGGCGGGGTACGCTCCCCGGCAAGCTCGCCGACTGCAAGTCCACGGACCTGGACGAGAGCGAGTTGTTCATCGTCGAGGGCGACTCCGCCGGCGGCAGCGCGAAGCAGGGGCGGAACAACAAGACGCAGGCCGTGCTGCCGCTCCGCGGGAAGATTCTCAACGGCGAGGAGCTGACGACCGGCAAGGTGTTGCAGAACCAGGAACTCGCGGACCTCGTGAACGCCATCGGCACGGGGGCCGGGGACAAGTTCCACTACGACGGCCTGCGGTACGGCAAGATCATCCTGCTCATGGACGCCGACGCGGACGGCTGCCACATCGCCACGCTGCTGCTCGACTTCTTCTTCCGCCACGCCCCGGAGCTGATCCGCAAGGGGCACGTCTTCATCGCCCAGCCGCCGCTGTACCGGATCGACGTGGGCAAGGAGACGCACTGGGCGAAGGACGACGAGCACAAGGAAGAAATCCTCGCCGGGCTGCGGGCGAACGCGAAGTACGACATCACGCGGTTCAAGGGCCTCGGCGAGATGCCGTTCCGGGTGCTGGCACAGACGACGCTCGACCCGAAGTTCCGCAAGCTCTTGAAGGTCGAGATCAGCGAGAACCTGGAGGCCCACAACACGTTCAAGGACCTGCTCGGGAAGGACGCGGAGCCGCGGTACGAGTTCATCAAGCAGAAGGCCGACCTCGCCACGGCCGAGGAGCTGGACGTCTAAGGCGAGCGGCACGGCGTGAGCGTGCCGGTGCTGCATGTATAAATCAACCGGCACGCTCACGCCGTGCCGTTCGCCTAAACCGCGACCCCTGAGTCGCGGTTTTTTCGTTGACAGTCCCGCCAGGTCGGGTTACTGTTCTAGTCAACCGATACACCGACACGCCGAGGGCGGCATGACGATCCGCGTGCGGTCCGACTCGCCGGTCCCGATCTACGAGCAAATCGTCACGCAGGCGGTGTTCGCCGTCGCGAGCGGCGACCTACCGCCCGGCGAGATGCTGCCGAGCGTGCGGGACCTGTCGGCCGAACTCGTGGTCAACCCGAACACCGTCGCCCGCGCGTACCAGGAGCTCGAACGGCTCGGCGTGATCGCGGCGAAACGCGGCCTCGGCATGGAGGTCACCGCCGACGGCCCTAAGCTCTGCCGCGAGCGGCGGAAGGCGGTCGTGCTGGCGCGGCTCCGGGACGCCCTCCGCGAGGCGGCATCGGCCGGGCTGGACGCGGACGACGTCTGCCAAATGGTCGCGGCCGAGTGGCCGAAGCTCCACACGTCTCGGAACGGGAAGTAATCGTAGCCGGAGGAACGCATGTCTAGCGAGGCGGCGATTTCGATTGAGCGGCTCGTGGTCCGGTACAAGGGCAAGCCCGCCGTCAACGGGCTGTCGCTGAAGGTTCCGAAGGGGTCGGTGTTCGCCCTGCTCGGCGACAACGGGGCCGGGAAGTCCACGACGATGAAGGTTCTCGCCGGCCTCGTGTCGCCGAACGGCGGGCGGGCGGAGATGCTCGGGTTCGACTGCTGGAGCCGGGCCTACGACCTCCGCCACCGCGTCGGGTACGTGCCGGAGAAGCCGCGGTTCTACGACTGGATGACGGTCGCGAACGTCGGCTGGTTCACGGCCGCGTTCCACCGCAAGGGGTTCCTCGAACACTACGAGCAGTGGGTGGGCAAGCTCGCCCTCGACCGGACGAAGAAGCTGAAGGAACTCTCGAAGGGCGGGTACGCCCGCGTCGGCTTGGCCCTCGCCCTCGCCGCCGACCCACAGATTTTACTTCTCGACGAACCGACCTCCGGCCTAGACCTGTTGACCCGCCGCGAGTTCCTCGCGAGCCTCGTCGAACTCGCGGCCGAGGGGCGGACGATCCTCATTTCCAGCCACTCGATCGCGGAGTTGGAGCGGTTCACGTCGCACGCCGCGTTCGTGCAGGACGGCCGCGTCATCCTGTCCGCGACGCTCGACGACCTGCGGTCGCAGTTCCGCCGCATCTCGTTCCGCGCCGCCGGCGTGTCGCTCGACCTCTCGACCGTCGGCAAGGTGCTGCAAACGCAGCGCATCGGCAAGTACGTGCAGCACCTCGTGCAAGAACCGGACGCGGACGGGATGGCGATGCTCCGCGACAACCCCCTCGTCTCCGACTTCGAGGAAACGGCCGTCAACCTGGAGGACGTGTACGCCGCACTCATGGCCAAGCCGGACGACCGGCGGACGCCCGCCCCGGTCCGGCAGCGGACCGAGCACGAGTTGGAGAATCAACTCTCCCGCGAGGGGGTGTGACCATGTTCCGCGCGATGCTCTGGAAGGAAGTCCGCGAGCAGGCGGCGATCCTGATCGCGCTGCTCGTGCTGGGGTCCGGTGTCATTGCGGCCGCGGCCGTGCTCGGGTCCACGACCGGCCTGGACGCCGGCGTCGCCGACTTCCGCGCGTACACGAACGCCGGGCGGCTGGCCGTGCTGTCGCTGGCGGTTGCGGCCGGCGTCGTCATCGGCGGGACGCTGTTCGCCGGCGAGAAGGAGAACGAGACGCTCGGCGTGTTGGAGCAATTGCCCGCGACCCGGCTGAAGGTCTGGTGGGCGAAGCTCGCGGCCGGCGTGGTGATGGCGACCGCGGCGGGCGTAACGCTCCTCGCGATGGGCACGTTCATCGGCGCGCTCGGCAGCACGTCGCTCACCGTCTGGCTGATGTGGGGCCTCGTCCTCGTCTTCGTCGCGTTCGGGTGGGGGACGTTCGGCTCGACCATCACGGAGTCCACGCTCGGCGCGTGCGCCGTCGGGCTGGTCTGCGCCGTAATCATGGGCACGCCGACGTTCGCCGTCGCGGCCGTGCTGCTCCGGCAAATCTTCCGCGTTCGGCAGCAACTGGTTTCCGGCATCTGGCTCGAACTGCCGGCGCTGCTGGCGATGTACGCGGTCGCCCTCCTGCCGCTCCTGCTCGCCGGACTGATCTTCACCGCCCCGGACCGGGCGCGGCAGGCCGTCCGTCGGGACGTGTCGGCCCCGCGGGCGCTCGTGCGGCGGATCAACAGCCCCGGCCTCCTCGGCAGCCTGCGGGCGCTCCTGTGGCTGACGAACCGGCAGTGGGTGGTCGCCGCCCTCGTCGGCGTCGGCCTCGCGCTGCTCACCGGCGTGGTCGGGCTGCACGAGGACGTTCACCTGATGCTCGTCTGGCCGCTGGCGACGGCGCTGGCCGGCGTCCTCGGCGGCGTGCTGGCGTGGGCGGACGAGCAGCGGAAGGACACGTTCCGGTTCTGGGGCGAGCGCCGCTTGCCGCTCGGCCGCCTCTGGATGATGAAGGTGGCGACGAGCTTCGCCCAAACCCTCGGTTGGGCGCTTTTGATCTTCGCCCCAAGCCTCGTCCGGCAACTGGTGAGCGATCACCGCGTCCCGCTGGTCCCCGGCGCGTTGCGGTCCGGGGTACTGGGCGAAGAGCAATCGGCGTTGGTTTATTACCTACTCGTCTGGCCACTGTACGGGTTCGCGTTCGGCCACCTCGCCGGGCTGCTGTTCCGCAAAACCATCGTCGCCGTCGGCGTCGGGTTGTTGGCCGCGGCCCCGGTCGCGTCGTTGTGGTTGCCGTCGCTGCTCACCGGCGGCGTCCACCACTGGCAGCTCTGGCCCGTGCCGCTGCTCGTGCTGCTCGCCACCCGGCTGCTGCTCCGGCCGTGGTCCGCCGACCGGCTCGCCACCCTCCGGCCGCTCGGCACGCTGGCCGTCGTCGGCGCGGCCTGCGTCGCGTGGGTGGCCTACGGCCTGTTCTACCGGTTCCACGAGGTCCCGGTCGTCGCCGAGATCGACGACGACCTGGCGTTCGCCCAAACGGTCCCGCAACTGGACGGCGACGACGGCGGCCGGGCGTTCCGGCAGGTGACGAGCGGCTTCCGGCTGGTGTTCCGGGAGGGGTACGTGCGGTCGCCCGACGGGCGGGCGCTTCGCCTTACGGACGGGGACCGGCCGACCCGCGACCAGTTGCAATACCTCGCGACGGACCGGTGGCCGGAGGACGCACTGAAGGCTTACGGCGGGTGGCTGGCGGACCCGGGGCTTGAGGGGGTCGTGGCCGGGCTAAAGGAGGCGGCGGCCAAGCCGCACGGCCCGATCGAGAACCCGCGGGGGCTGACGGTCTTCCAGGGCCTGTACCGGGACGCGGACGAGGTCGTCCCGGCCGTAGGCGTGTTGCTGGCCCGCGGGCTGTGGAAACAGTTGGCCGGGGACCACGACGAGTTCCCGGCCTGCCTGGACGCCGCCCTCGCGGTGACGCGTAACGCCCGTACGATGCAGCCGCGGCAAATCTGGCACTACGGACTAGTCGCGGAGCGGCAGTGCTTCGACGCGGCCGACGCGTGGGTCGCCCGCGTCGGGAACCGGCCGGACGCCGTCCGCCAACTCCTCGCCGTGTTGCGGAAGCACGATGCCGCGTGCCCGCGCGACGCGTACCAAGCGTTCCTGACGGAGCGGATGATCGACAGGAACGTCCTCGTCGAAGTCAGCCAGTGGGGGCCGCGCGCCCTGGAGTACCAGCTCGGTTCGCTGTGGGGCCGGTACGACTTGCCGGCCGTCAAGCAGAAGGCGGAAGTCGAGACCGAGTTGTTCAGCTTCTCGCTCGCCGTGCCGTGGGAGCGGGAACGCTACCGGCGGTTACTCGGCCTGAACAACGCACCCGGCAACGCGGTCCGCATCGACGAGTACATGAACCGGTGGTTCGCCCGCCACCTGACGCGGGGCGGCATCCCGAAGTTCGCCATGTCGGACCTCGTGTCCGAGACGCTTACGCGGCTGGCCGTGACGCAGGCGGCGCTGAAGCTGTTCGAGGCCGAGCAACAGCGTGCGGCGAAGTCGCTCGACGAGTTGGTCCCGCACTACCTGCCGGCCGTGCCGGTCGATCCGTGCGACGGAAAGCCGCTGCGGTACCGCATCTCCGACGGCGAGCGCATCAAGATGGGCGTGAAGGTCAACGACATCCCGCAGTTCCCGGAGGTCGTCCTTCTAATCCCGGTCGGCCCCGAGGAGCGGGCGGGGCTGAGCGGCGCGGTCGGCGGGTTCGCCCACACCGACCGGCAGTTCGGTCCCGCGCCGGGGATCGGCCCCGATAATTCGTTGGAAATCGACCTCGACGCCGTCGCGGCCGTGGCCGGCGGCCTCGTCCAGTGGCCGCTGGCCCCGCTCGAAGAGCTCGGGGAGGAACCGGGTGTAACACCGGCCGGAAGGGCCGCCCCCGGATTCCGGCACGTGTACGTGGCCGGGCCGGAAGCGGAGACCGTCATCTGGCAGGAGGTCGAAGCCGGGGACGGGATCGTGTGGAGCGTCGGGCCGGACCTGATCGACAACGAGGGCCGCCGCCACGGCGGGCTTAACAACGGTTCGCGGGAACAAGGCGACCTGTTGCGGGTCGTGCCGAAGACCAAGAAGTGAACCGGCCGACGATCACTTCACGCCGAGCGACTCACGGAGCAGGACCTCCACGTCGGTCCGTGCGTCCCACGATGGGGGGATGCCGTTGCCGACGGTCGTTTGCTCCGCCAGCCACTTGATCGCCTTCTCCCGCCAGCCCTTCGCCTCCTCGCCCTTACCGGACCGGCCCAGCACGGCCGCCAGCGTCAGCCACGCCGTCGGCCGGGGTTCGGTATCGTCGCATAGAACCTTCAGCCGCGTCAGGGCGTCCTCGCCGCGGCCGGCGCGGAGGAGGGCGGCGGCGTGCGCCGTCACCGCCGCGGAGTCGGACGGGTTCGGCTTCAGCCCGGCCTCCGCGAGCCGCAGCAGGATCGCCGGATCGACGCCGCTGTCGGCCGACAGGCAGCATGCCCACGCGATCGCCCGCGCTTGCCGCGGGTCGGCCTTGTCGCCGAACTCCGCGACGAGGTCGAGACACGCCTTCCGGTAGCCGTCGGCGTCCCCGGCCTCCAGCCGCACCTTCGGCAGCAGCGCGAACGCCGAGTCGGGGTCGGCCTTCAGCTGCATCGCCTTGTTCATGTGCGCGGCCGCGTCCCGCCAGTCGCCGAGCTGCCCGAGGGCGACGCCCCGCTGGTACCACCCGTCCGGGTGGGCCGGCTGAAGCAGGATCGCCGCCCGCGCCCCGTCGGCCGCCCGCTTCCAGTCGCCGAGCTTCGCGGACACGGCCGCCCGCTGGCGGCGGAACCCCGGACTTTGCGGCACGGTCGCGATCAGCTTGTCGAGGTGCCACCCGGCCGCGTACCACTGCTCGATCTTCAGGCTCGCGTTCACCTGCCGCTCCCGCCACGCGAGCAGCGCAGCCGGCGAGGTCTTCGTCACGATGGGGTAGCGCTCCTTCAACAACACCCAGTCGTCGCGGAGGCTGACGGCGTCCGTCGGCAACACGTCGCCGGACTCGCTCAGCCGCTGGCCGGAGAGCATCCGTCCGCCGGCGAGCATCTCCTCGACGGACCACTTCGCCTTGTCCAGGCTGTCCCGCCAGTCGCCGCGGGCGGGGAAGGGGGGCGTGAGCGGCTCCCCGGTGTTCGCGTCCCACACCCGGCCGCGGCCGTTCGCCAGTTCCGTGTAGAACAGCTTGCCGTCCATCCCGAACTCGACGACCGTGACGCCCGCCCCCATCCGCACCGGCGGCACGATCGGCGACCCGTCCTCCGCCTTCCAGATGCGGGCCGTGTTGTCGTCGCTGGTCGTGATGATCGCCGTCCCGGCCGGGTTGAACACGACGCGGAGCACCTTGCTGACGTGCTTCGCGGCCGTGGCCCACAGTTGCTTGCCGTCGGCCGTGCTCCACGCCATCACGCCGCCGTCCAGGTCGCCGGTGACGAGGACCGTGCCGTCCGGGGAGAACTCGGCGGTGGAAATCGGGGCGGCGGACCGCAGCGGGGGCGTCGTCGGCTCGTGGTCGCTCGTCCGCCGGACGCGGACCGACTGCCCGCCGCCGAACGTGACGGCCAGCGCGCGGTTCGCGCTCGTGACGGTCTGGATGTCGTCCCGGCCGCCGGGGGCCGCGTCCGCCCGCGGGTTGTGCGTCGTCGTCGTGCCGGACAGGTCGCCGTTGCTGATGAGGTTCCAGACGCGGGCGACGCGGGTTTGGTCCGCGACCAGCACCTCGTGCCCGTTCGGGCTGAACCGCACGGCCGTGGCGAGCGCGTTGTGGCGGAGCGGGGGCGTGATGAGGTCGCCGCCGGCGATGTCCCAGACGCGGATCGTGTTGTCCTCGGCCACGGTCGCCGCCCACCGGCTGTCCGGGCTGGTCGCGGCGAGGATGACCGGGCCGTCGTGCGACACCGGCCGGCCGACGGGTTGGCCGGTCGCGATGTCCCAGACCTTCGCCGTCGAGTCGTCACACGCCGTAACGATCCGCTTGCCGTCGGCGCTGACGGCCGCCGCGTTCACGCCGGCCGGGTGCTTGAGCGGGGCGAACGTCGGCTGCCCGGTCGTCGTGTCCCACACGCCGACGGTGCGGTCGAGCGAACTCGTGACGGCCTTCTTGCCGTCCGGGGTAAAGTTGATCGTCGTGATGGCCGCGGCGTGCTTCAGCGGGCCGATCAGCGCCTGCCCGGTGTTCGCGTCCAGGATGCGGGCCGTCCCGTCCCGACTGCACGCGGCGAGCTTCGCCCCGTCCTCGGAGACGTGTAGGTCGGTCACCCGGTCGGTGAAGTTGACGAGGAACTTCTCCCGCCCGGCCGCGAACTCCCACCCGCGGACGCGGCCGGCGGCGCAGCCCGTCAGGAGCGTCTTCTGGTCCGACGTGAAGAGGAGCTTCGTCAGCGGCGCGCCGTTGTTGAGCGCGTGGAGGAGCTTCGCCTCCTTCGCCTGCCAGACCCGGACGAACCCGTCCGCGCCGGCCGTGGCGATGAGCGACCCGTCGCGGGCGATCGCGACCGCCCGGACGGACGCCCCGTGCTCGACCGGCGGGCCGATCGGCGTGCCGTCGGCCGTGTCCCAGACGCGGGCGATGCCGTCCTCGCTGGCCGTGACGACGTACCGGCCGGTGAAGTCATACCGGGCGTCCGTCAGGGCGACCTCGTGCAGCCAGACGTGGCTCATCCGCGGGCAGTGATCGAACACCGCCCGCAGCCGGATGCGGTGCATCAGCTCCCGCTCGTCGAAGCCCGGTTCGTCGCCGAGTTCCTGCGACTCCAGCCGCAGTGCCTCCGCGAACCAGAGGGGCGCGCCGAGGTAGTCGAACGTGTCGAGCAGCCGCGTGCCGTTCGCCACGTTGAGGCGGATCATCCGCCGGGTACTCTCGTCCAGATTTTTCTTCGCCGCCGCGTGCGCGTTCTCCGCGTCCTTCGCCCGGTTCGTGATCTCGACGTAGGACCAGATGCCGAGGGCGAGCATCATGAGGCCGAAGACGTGGACGATGACGACGGCCGTGGCGCGGGCCGGGTTCCGCTTTACCCACTTCCACACCCGCTCGGCGATGCCGATGGGCCGCGCCTTGATCGGCTCGCCGTCCAGGAACCGCCGCAGGTCTTCGGCGAACTCCGCGGCCGTCGCGTACCGGCGGTGCGGCGGCTTCTGGAGCGCCTTCAGGCAGATCGTGTCGAGGTCGCGGGGCGTGTGCGGCTGGAACGCCCGCGGCGGCACGGCGTCGCTGTCCAGCACCAGTCGGATCGTGGCGATCGGCGACTCGCCGCGAAACGGCGGCTGGCCGACGATCATCTCGTACAGGATGCACCCGAGGGCGTACACGTCCGTCGGCGGGCCGATGTCGTGGATGCGGCCGGCCGCCTGCTCCGGGGCCATGTAGCTCGGCGTGCCGAGGATGCTGCCGGCGTGCGTCTGCCCGCTCCCGGCGTGGGCGATGTCCTTCGCCAGCCCGAAGTCCGTGACCTTCGGCTGCCCGTCGAGCGTCATCAGCACGTTCTGCGGCTTCAGGTCGCGGTGGACCACCCCGGCCGCGTTCGCCACGTGAACCGCCCGCGCCAGCGTCTCGACCGTCTGCGCTGCGAACTTCACCGCCTGCGGCTTCCCCTCGCACTTCGCCGCGAGGTTCCCGCCCTCGACGAGTTCGAGCGCGATGTACGGCGCGCCGTTGTGCTCGCCCACGTCGTACACCTGCACGATGTTCGGGTGGTTCAGCTTCGCGACCGACTCGGCTTCGAGCCGGAACCGTTCGAGGTGCGTCTCGTGGACGAGGCTGCCGCCGATGATCATCTTGAGCGCGACGACCCGGTTCAGGTGGACGTGCCGGGCCTTGTAGACGACGCCCATGCCGCCCTTGCCGAGTTCGTCGAGAATCTCATACGGCCCGACGAGGGACTCCGCGAGCACCTTGCCGCCGGCGGCCGTGGGGAGCGAGCGGGCGAAGTTGCCGGGGACCGAGACGCGGCTGCCGGACCCGGCCGGGCGGGTTCCGAAGACGCTCCGCGGCGTGTTCCCGAGGGCCGCTTCCGGCGGGGTGTTGGGGACCGTGGAATCGCGCTTCTCGACGACATCCTTGGACGGGATCGACTCGTAGCCGATCGTCTGGTCGGACGGCGCATCGACGGGACCGGCGGACGGTCCCGGCCCGTTGTTCGGGCTGGTCATACACGGGCCTCGGTCGGCCGGGAGGAGGAGGTGCTAAACATGAAAATACGCGATTTCCAGGGTCGATGGAAGCGGCGAACGGAAACTCCCGAAAAATGTCCGCGGCGGCGCGACCGGCTTACCCGGCGGAACCCGCGGGACCGGACGGCCTCCCGCAACTCCCCTCGACAGGCCGCGGCCCGCACGCTATCTCCGGGCTGCCTCTGGGGGAGGGTTCCGATGGTCCGCGGGGTGGTGTTTTTGTTCCTCGTCGCCTCGACCGGTTGCGCGTCGAACGCCGCTCGGACGGTGCTGCGCGACCGCGACAGCGGCGTTGTCGCGATCCCGAAGAACACCGACTCGTTCCCGGACTACTACCGCACGCAGGCGGACGATCTGATTCAGGAGCACGTCGGCCGGGCCTACGAGATCGACCGGGAGGAGGAGTACGTCCTCGGCCCGGTGACGACGAACGAGACGCGGTTCAGCCGGCGTCCGTTCCTCAACATCCTCGTGCCCTGGAGACTGGCGGAGAGCGCGACGAGTACCAACACGACGAGCACGCACAACCAGACGGAGTACCGCATCCACTACCGGAAGATGCCGACGGCGTCCGGGCCGGTCACGCCGGTCGAGGGCCGCGACGACCTGCCGCCGCTCCGCGACGGCGTCGGCGAGCGGTGACGGTCATTCGACCGATTTCTTCCCCTGGTTCGCGTCGTACCACGCCCGCAGGTCCGTCTCGCAGCGGTTCAATCCCGTTCGCAGCAGCCACGCGGTGAAGGCCGCCGTCAGAGTGAAGCCGACGAGCCAGCCCCACGTCACGCCGAGCTTCATCGGCACGAACGCCGCCGCCGTCGGCACGAGGGCCGCGAGGTCGTACAGGCCGAGCCGCCACAACCCGACGAGCGCGAGCGGCAGGCCGAGCGTGAACAGCGACGCGACGCCGTTCGTCTGATTTCCGGTGGCGAACCCGCGATACCCGACGGCGAATGCCAATCCCCAGAGCACGAACGCGCCGGCCGCGGCCGCGACGGAATCCCACCACATCACCCGGCCGGAAACGGCCATCGCCACCCACAGGAACGCCGCCCCGACGAGGTAGCCGCGGCCCCGCGTCCACGCCGCCGAGAACGAGGCGTGGGCGTAGTCCTTCGCGCTCAGCTCCGTAAGCAGCAGCAGCTCCAGCCGCTGACACCGGGCCGCGACGGTCGAGTCCCACAGGCCGAACTGGTAGACGGCCGGGACGGCCGCGAGGACGACGAGGGCCGTCGCCACCATCGGCGGGCCGCCCCACGAGTCGAACAGCACGAACACGAGCTTCCCCATCCCCGGCGGCCACGCGTCCCCGGCCACGAGGAACGCCGCGTATACCAGCGCGAACCCGCACGCGAGCCAGAGGTTCACCCGGCCGCTGTACTCCATCACCCGCCGCACCGCCCACCACGACAGCGGCCGGTCGCCGATCCGTTCGAGTTGCGACTCGCGGTTCGTCGAGAGCGGCCGGTAGTGCCGGTCCTGGAAGTGGCCCCGCAGCCGGAACGCCCCGCGGACGCCGACGAGAACGAGCAGCCCCGCGCCGAAGAGGTGGAGGTTGAGCACGCGGTCCCACGCGACGCCTACGACGCGGCCGGCGTCGAACCAGTACCGGACGACGCCGAACGGGTTCATGTTGTGAAGGAAGACCACGCCGTTGAACAGCGACCGGCCGAGTGCTTCGGGTAGTTGTTGGAGCCAGACGCGGAGGTTCTCCCCGGCCATCACGCCGACGACGAGGTAGACTAGCACGCCGAGCAGGCCCAGCAACTCGCCGATCCGGCGGACGATCAGCGGCTCGTACACCCACGCCGTCAGGGCGAGGCCGGCAACGACGCCCCAGAGGAACGGCATCGCGAGCAACAGTACCACGTCCGGCCATTCGAGGACGCCGTCGAGCGCGAGCAGTGCAAGGACCGGCAGCCCGCTCAGGCTGACGAGCGCGAACCGGGTGACGCCGACGAGCGATTCCGCGACGAACAGCCGCTTCGGTTGGATCGGCGACGTGAGCAGGAATTCGAGCGCCTGGCTCTTCGGAAGTTGCGTCAGCCGCCAGCCGATCATCGCGGCCCCTTCGACGAGGCCGAGGACGAGAATCAGCTGCGCGACGACGGAGACGAAATCGGGACTCGGCCGAAGACTGGTCGCGATGGCGAGGACGGAGAGTAAGGCGACGTGGATGACCGCCGCGCGACGGAACGCCGTGTGTCGGCCGGGGGCCGTCATCGCGACGGCGAAGAACGGTGCGAGCATGTCAGACCGACCGCGGGGCGGCGACGGGGATCCGCAGCGGCGTGTTCACGACGCTCGAGCCGGGCGGCCGCCGCCGGGTCGCGACGGTTTGCGTCTGCTTGTCCCGGATCATTTCGACGTTGACCGTCTGGGCGAGGGCGTCGATGAACGCCGAGCACGACGGGTAGCGGTTGTGCGGGCTGGGCGAGAGGGCGCGTAACATGACTTGCTGTTCGTCCGTGCCCTCGACGGCCAGGTGCGGGGGCGGGCGGTGGAAGCTCTTGCCCGGCGAGTGCGGCGGCGGCGGGAACGGGAACGTCCCGGTGCGGAGCAGGTGGTACGTCACCGCTAGCGAAAACTGGTCGCTACTGTCCGTCATCGACCCCTGGAACACCTCCGGCGCGGCGTAGTCGAGCGTCCCCTGCCGGAAGCACGGCGTCAGCGGCCCCAGCATCGGGGTCGCCAGCCCGTAGTCGGCCAGTTTCGCCACGTTGCCGATCAGCAGGATGTTGTTTGGCTTGATGTCGCTGTGCTGGAACCCGACGAGCTTGCCGTCGAACGCATGCCTTCGGGCGTTCAGGTGATCGAGCGCGCTGGCCGCCTGGCCGAGGTAGAGGAGGATCTTCTCGGGTTCGAGTAGCTTGTTGAACTCTTCCACGTACAGGAGGAACAGGTCGAGCAGGCTCGCCTCGGCGAGGTCCATGCCGATCACGATGTAGCTCGGCATCGACCAGACCCGCTTGATCTCCAACAGGTACGGGTGGTCCAGTTTCTGAATGCCTTGAAGCGACCGGATTTCGCGGGACGTGGACGCGGCGTTGGCGCTCGACATGAACTTCAGGGCCACGACCTCGCCGGTCGGCGTCATCGCCTCCCACACCGTCGCGAACGCCCCGCGGCCGCGGAGTCGGACCAACTTGTAGCCAGGGAACGGTACAGCCCCTACCTCCGGCACGAAGCGGTCCGGCGGGCGTATCCCGCTGTCACGCGGGCGTACCCCGCTGTCGCGTCGAGAACGGCTCCGGTCCTTCATAGAGTGCCCAAGGTCTCGCCAAGTAAGCCAATGGAGCAGATTCGTAGCGCTAGCTTAGAACACGTTCGGAGCGAGAACGGGAAGAATGTTTATTGTCCGGACGAATTGTCTAGCCCGGAAGCGAATGGACGGTCCACCCCGTCGGCGTTCCCTGAATATACGGCATAACCCCGTGGAACGGGGGGGCGGCGAAGTCGAACACGAGGGGGAGGAAGTACCGGTCGCCCTCCCAAAGGGGCAGGGCCGAAACACGGTCCAGATCGACCCACTCCAGCCGGCCCTCGGGGTTCTCGGCCGCCGGAGTGCCGGTCCAGGTGAGAACGCGAAAGACGAACCCGAACCAGTCTTCGCCGCCCTTGCCGAACCCCGGCCAGGAGACCGTCCCGGCGAGTTGCATGTCACCGCACTCGATGTCCGCCTCCTCGCGGATTTCGCGCCGAATGCCGGTGACGATGTCTTCGTCCCGTTCGAGCTTCCCGCCGAGGCCGTTGTACTTGCCGAGGTGGGCGTCGCCGGGCCGGGCGGTGCGATGGACGAGCAGGACTTGCCGCCGGTCGGGCGAGAAGACGTAGCCGAGCGTCGCGAGGATGGGGGTGTACGGCATCAATCACCGTCGAACTCTGGGCCGTCGGTCCAGTTCGCCACGATCTTCCGCACGTCCTGCAGGTCTTCGTCCTTCACGCCCTCCCGCCGCTGGTAACGGCGTTCGAGGGCGTCGAGTAGCGTCTCCCACAACTCGCGGGTCTGGCGGCGGAGCGGGGACCAGTCCTCCCGCCGCTTGTGGCGAACTTTGAAAGACCACTTCCGTGCGAACTTCGTGGCGACGACGAACCGCCGCTCGCCGGTGTCGGGGTCGGTGTCGGTCCACTGCACTTCGACGCTCATTACAATCAGGATACCGCAACGACGAGTTCCCTCAAGGACGACGCGATGCTGATTCTGGAAGGCCCGAAGGCGGCGGTGACGGCGCTGGCGTTCTCGCCGGACGGCGATGAGATTGCGATAGGGGCGAAGGACGGATCACTCGCGATCACGAACGTCTTCGACGGCTCGTTGACGGTACTTGCCTCCAACACGACTGGTATTAACACACTCACATTCGACGCCGCCGGCGTCCAGTTACTGTACGGAGGTTCGACGGGGTGGGTCGGTTATCAGCGTAGCGCGAGCGCAGTCTGGGGGCAAGACATGCCGTCTCGTTCAACTCGTGCGACAACGTCTCTTGCCTTTCTCAACGAAACGACACTCGTGATCGGCGGGGGGGATCGGGTACAACCTCAACCGGGACTTCTTGAACTGTTCACGACAACAACTGGCAAACGCCGGGAACCGCACTTCCAAGAGACGAGCGGAGTGCGGGCGGTCGCCGTGCATCCCGCGTCACACACTGTTGGGTGGACGAACGCGAACAGCCGCGTCAGCGTCTGGAACACGCTCACGCTCGAACCTCGGCATATCGGCCTCACCCACACGTCGCCGAGCCTGTCCTTCTCACCCAACGGGGAACGTTTGGCCGTGGCGTTGGAGTGGGGCGTGAAGGTCTACGAAGTCGCGACACGGGACGAGCTGCTGGCCCTGAAGGGGCACACCGGCCGCGTCACGGCGGCGGGGTACAGCCCGGACGGGAAGGTGATCGTCACCGCGAGTTGGGACCAAACGGTGCGGGTGTGGGACGCCGCGAGCGGGGCCGTCCGGGCGACGTTCGACTGGGGCATCGGCAAGGTGTTCTCGCTCGCGTTCGCCCCGGACGGCCTGCGGCTCGCGGCCGGCGGCGAGAACGGCCTCATCGCCGTATGGGACGTGGAATAGCTCGCGAACCCTCTGTATATAGCCGCCGGCTTGCCGGCGGGGTTCTGGGTTCGCAAAACCCCGCCGGCAAGCCGGCGGCTATATAAGCGGCGGCCCACTCACTGCGCATCGATGAGCACGTCCGCGTCGCGGACCCAGCCGACGAACAGCGCCTTGAGGAAGCCGCGTACTTCCTCGATCCCCGCGTCTGTCTCGACTTGGCCGAGGAACAGCTTCGCCCGCTTCGCGCGGTCGGCCGGGTCCAGTCGGGCGAGCTTCAGCGCCTCGTCGGCCGTCGTCGGGATCGTGGCGTCGAACTTGACCGCCCCGAACCAGAGGAGGATGTTCAACGCCTGCCACGGCACGAACTTCCCGCTCGGAATCAGGAGCGGCTCGAACAACTCGTCGGCCGTCAGCTCGGCCTTCTCGTAAGGGTTTGCCCCCATCGCCCGCTTGAGGCCGGGGAACGCTTCGAGGTGGTCTCGCGTGCGGCGGTCGCGGCTCCTCTCGCCGGTCGCGCCGGACTCGATCAGCGTCTCCATGCACATCGCGCCGCCGATGGTGTCGAGCGGTTGGACGCGGTCGAGCAGCCACCGCTCCGCCGTCTTCTTGATTGGGTACTTCACGACGACCACGCACCCGAACGGCTGGCGGAGGGCGTTCACCGGGCAGTTCGTGCAAGTCGGGACGTGCGGGTCGAGCACCACGGCCTCTGCTTCGAGCTGGCCGAGCGTGGTGAGTTGCTCGACCGGCGCGCCGTCGATGACGCGGACGACCTTCACCTGGAGATCGACCGTCAAATAATCCGGCCGGGTGGTGGCGCGGATCTGCTCGACCCGTCGCTTGACGCTGAGCAGGTCGAGCAGGGCGGCTGTGCCGGCGCGGAGGTCGCCGCGGCCGAGGTCCTTCTTCACCCGGCACGGGAAGTCGATGACGGTTTCGAGCGACATGGCCGGCCACCCGCGCGGTTACTCTTCGAGCTTGAACTCTTTGACTTCCAGCCGGGTCTGGTGGCCGTCGAACGTGCCGCCCTCGGCCTGCTTGCCCTGGAAGTAGTCCTTCTGCCAGCCCCGCTTCACGGCCTCGGGGTCTTTCGTCGTCAGCCCGGTCAGGAACGTCGAGCGGCTCGCCTCCCACGCCCGGTACTTCGCGTTCAGCTCCGCGTCGTTGGCAATCGGCATCGTCTTCGGCACGAGCGTCTCGGTCAGGCTCCGGGGGACCGGCACGATCATGCACACCGGCTCGCCCTGGGTGAACCGTATCCACTCGCCGGGGCGGGTGATCTTCCAGTTCATGGTGAAGGTGCTGAACGCCCAGTCCGTTTCGACGACGCCTTCGAGCGGTTGGATGCCGTCCTTCGGCAGGTTCGCCGGCCCCTTCACCCACAGGTTGATGCCCGCCGGGGTGCGGAACAGGTACGGCAGCGAGAACGTCAGCACGCCGTACCCGAAGTGGGTGGTGATGGCCGGGTCGAAGTGGCCGAGGAACCGCAGCTCGATGTCCGTCTTGTCCGGCCCGCCGTACCAGTACGCGTCGAACGTGCAGGGGCAGGTGAGGAACCACCCACTTTGGTTGGCGATGTTCAGCGGCAGGCAGCGGTACGCGAACCGCTGGGCGGTGTTACTCATCCACTCGCGCTCGAACGGGGCGGCCACGATCTCCATGTTCGGCGGGTTGTTAATTCGGTACGCAATGATCGCTTGCTCGTCGGCCATCGGGATGGGCTTCTCCTTTGTAGGGCGGGTCAAGGCTTTGCGCCGACCCGCCGGGGCGGCCGGTGCTGCGGCGGGTCGGCGCAAAGCCTTGACCCGCCCTACAACTATCGCGCGCTCGTGACGGGTATCCCCGCCTCGTAGGTGCGGCCGTCCTCGCTCTTGCTTCGCAGCGAGAGTTGGAAGAGTTGCTCGCCCACCGGCGTCGGGTACTCCCGCGTCAGGCACGCCCGGCAGAGCTGCGCCGGCTGCTTCTCCAGGCAGTTCGCGACCGACTCCACGGGCAGGTACAGCAGCGAGTCCGCCCCAAGCTCCTCGGCCATCGCCCGCTGCTCCTCGATCGTCGGCACGAGGCCGGCCATCCGGGCCGGGGCGTACAGTTCCTTCACCGTGGACATGTCGATGCCGTAGAAACACGGCGAGATGATCGGCGGGCACGCGACGCGGACGTGAATCTCCCGCGCCCCGCCCACGTCCCGGATATAGTTGAGCAGCGTCTTCAGCGTCGTGCTTCGGACGATCGAGTCCTCGACCAGCAGCACCCGCTTGCCTTGCAGCACCTCGCGGAGCGGGGTGAATTTCAGCTTCACCTTGTCCGCCCGGTTGCCGCCCTCGATGAACGTCCGGCCGACGTACCGGTTGCGGATCAGCCCCTCGCGGGACGGCAGGCCCAGCTCGAAAGCCATCGCGTCCGCCGCCGCCTTCCCGGTGTCCGGGACCGGGACGACGATCGTGTCCTCCGGGTCGATCGGGAACAGGTTCAGCTTCCGCTCCTGGTCGGCCAGCTCCTTGCCGAGCGCCGACCGGGACAGGTAGACGCTACGGCCGTCGAGCGTGCTGCCGACGTTCGCGAAGTAAATCCACTCGAAGAAGCAGTGGGCCGTCCGCTTCGACTCGGCGTAGCGGTGCAGCGAGAACTTGCCGTCGCGGATGAGGACGAGCTGCCCCGGTTCGAGCGAGTGAATCTGGTTCGACGAGAACCCGAGGTTCAAGAGCGGCACGCTCTCGCTGGCGGCGGCGAAGAGGCGGCCGTCGAACGCGTAGCAGAGGGGCCGGATGCCGAGCGGGTCGCGGGAGACGACCATCTCCCCCTGGGCGTTCAGGAAGACGATGTTGTACGCCCCGTCGAACTTGTTCGCGAGGTTGCTGAACACCTTGACCAGGTCGCCGCCGTCCGCCGCCGACATCTCGCGGGCGAGGTAGTGGAGGATGACCTCGGTGTCATTGTCCTTGCGGACGATGTGGTAGTCGGGGTGGTTCTCGAGCAGTTCGTGCTGGAGTTGGGCGAAGTTGGCGAGCTGTCCGTTGAACGCGAACGCGAACCACTTCCACTTCTGCGAGTGCTTTCGCTCGAACGGTTGGGCGTACTCCCGGCTGTCCTGGCCGCAGGTGGCGTACCGGACGTGGCCGATGGTCGCCCGGCCGCCGTGCGTCTCGATGATGCTGGCGTGCTTCTCCGGCCGGGCCATCCGGAACGCCTCGGAGACGGGGCCGAGTTCCTTGTACGTGTCGAGCAGCTTGCCGCGGTTCGGGTTGAACCCGCTCATCCCGGCGGCGAGCTGGCCGCGGTTCTGGAGGTCGAGGAGCATCCGGGGCATCAGGCGGGCGATTTCGTCCGGGTCGCCGTTCCACACGTTGGATCGCGCGTCCCCTTGTAGGTCGTAAAGGGCCGCGATTCCGCACTCGTGTTGAAGTTCGTCCATTTCACCGCCTGATGAAGAGGGGACGGGTCGGGCTTGTCGTCGTCGATCAGGGGGATTGTCGGGAGAACGGCCTCCCACAGTGAAGTTATAACCCACGGCCCGCCCCGGAAACGGGCGACCGGCCCGTTTGGTTTCCGCAAGACCCCGACCTACAACGAGTACGAGGTATTATTCCCCCGCCGCGCGACCGATTCCCACCCCGACCCCACTTTCGTCGGAGAAGATCGACCATGGACACGACCCCCCCGACGGCCGACCCGGTGCGGTTCGACCGGCTCCGCGAAACGCTGGCGGCCGCCGGCCCGCGGGCGGCGGCGGACCAACTGTGCGACGACCTCCGCGCCGCCGGGGACTACCACGCCCTCTTCTACGCATTGTTGATGAAGAAGCGGGTCGAACTCGGCGTGTCCCCGTTCCCGACGGGACCGTCGGGCGACCTGCCGCCGGAGGCGCACGAGCCATACGAGAATGCGATCCGCGAGGCGGCGCGGGAGGTCGGCAACATTTATCTGGGGAAGAACGACTTCGCCCGTGCCTGGGGCTTCTTCCGGCTGATCGGGGAGCCGGGGGCGGTGAAGGACGCGCTCGAGAAGTACGAACCCGGCCCGGACGACGACACGTATGCCGTCGTCGATATCGCGTGGCACCAGCAAATCCACCCGAAGAAGGGGTTCGACATTTACCTTTCCCGCCACGGCATCTGTTCGACGATCACGATGGTCGGCAGCACGGACCTCGGCCAACAGGCGGAGTTGCGGAACCACTGCTACGGCAACCTCGTCCGCACGCTGTACGAGCAACTCGCCGAGCGACTGCGCGCCGACCTCCAGGCCCGCGGGCTGCCGACGGGAAATTCGGTGCGCGAAATGCTCCGGGACGAGCTGTTCGGCGATGACGTGTACCACATCGACGTTTCGCACCTGTCGTCGGTCGTGCAGATGGCGCTGCAACTGCCGCCGACCGAGAAGGAAACGCTCGAACTCGCCACCGAATTGAGCGACTACGGCAAGCGGCTGGCCCGACAGTTTCAAGGTGACGCCGACGCCCCGTTCGAGAACACCTACGAGGACTACTCGATCTACCTCCGCGTCCTGACCGGCCGCGACGGGGAGGAGGGGTTGGCCCACTTCGCGGGGAAGATCGAACGGGAATTGGAGGACGGCAACACGTTCCCGGCGGAGGTGTACGTCAACCTGCTCGTGAAGCTCGACCGCAAGGCCGACGCCCTCGCCGCGGCCCGGAAGTACCTCGCGACCGTCCCCGACGACCGCGGGCTGTCGTGTCCGACGGAGACGGAACTCGCCCGGCAGGTCGGCGACTTCGCCGGCGTGGCGGCGGCGGCGGAGGCGAAGAACGATCCGGTTACGTTCCTCGCCGGGCTGATATCGATCGACCGACGTTAAGTTCTCACGAAGAATTCATGTCCGCGGCCGTCCGACCCGCGGCGTCAACAAATACTGGGGGTTTGCGTTTGACATCTGAAGAACTGTGTCGTTTCCGGTTACTCGGATGAAACCGGTGTTGAAAATCGGGGCGCGCATTCGGCCCAACCGAGCTAGGATTCCCGACCCGAAAACTTTTCGCCCCGACCCCGCCCCGAATAGGGGGTATAATGGTTACGTCTTCAGCAGTTAACTCGGTCGCCGTGAACCTCCCCCGTCGCCCGACCGTCAGTCCTGACGGTTGGTACTGACGACTTCGCGGCCGTACAATTTCATGTTGGTGTCCGACCGGGCGTCCGGAACCGCTCGGTCGGTGACCCTCCCCATCACACGGACGTAGGACTTTTGGCAACGAACGGGCCGAAGGTGCGGTACGTCGTGTCGGTAGGGAGCGGTCGGCGGTTCCTGACCCCAGAGGTATTCCCGCCCATGAGCCGATTGACCCCCGCGGATCCCGACTCGCTCATCGAGAAACTCCGCAAGAAGGAGATCGACTTGACGATCGACGCCGACGAGGACGAGCTGGAAGAATTGGACGAGCCGTCCGAGGACGACACGGAACTCGAGGACGACGCGCCGGCCGAACTGGCGGCCGAGGAAACGTCGGCCGTGGACGACGCCCTCGGCCTGTACCTCCGGCAGATGGGCGAAATCCGGCTGCTGAACCGCGTCGAGGAACTGGCCATTGCCGAGCGGTTGGAACGCGCCCGCAACCGGTTCCGGCACGCGGCCCTGTTCTGCTCGCGAATCGTCGGCCGGGCCATGTTCACGTTCGAGCGGGTCCTCGCCGGGCACACCCCGGTCGATCCGACCATCGACGTGTACTCGTCGGCGGAAGTCCGGATGAGCCGGGCGCAAATCCTATCGCGGATGCCGCACAACCTTCCTTTGATCCGTCGGCTGCTGCACGAGGAGGCGGACTCCTTCTCGACCGCACTGAAGCTCGGGCACGCCGACGACCCGACGTGGCAGCGGGACCGGTTCCGCCGGCTCATCAAGCTCAACCGGCTGACGGCCGAGCTGTCCCCGCGGATCGAGATGCTCGAGCAGTGGGTGGACGAGCTGACGGACATGGCCGACGAGATGAAGCATCTGGTCTTGGCCGACTACCCGGACGCCGGCCAGCGGTTGTTCGACGCGCAGAACAAGATTCACATGACGGCCGCCGAGTTGACCCTGGCCGTCCGCGTGTTGAAGAAGCGGCGGCTGGCGTTCCAGGCCGTCCGCCGGCAACTGGCCGAGGCGAACCTCCGGCTCGTCGTGTCGATCGCGAAGAACTACCGCAACCGCGGCCTGCCGTTCGCCGACCTGATCCAAGAGGGCAACCGCGGGCTGATGCGGGCGGTGGACAAGTACGAGCACCGCCGCGGGTTCAAGTTCGGGACGTACGCGACGTGGTGGATCCGGCAGGGCGTCCAGCGGGCGCTAGCCGACCACGCCCGAACGGTCCGCGTGCCGTGCCACCAGATCGGCCTCCTGGCGAAGATGGAGCGGAAGCGGAACGAAATCACGGTGGCGACCGGCCGCGAGCCGACGAATGAGGAACTGTCCGCGGCCCTCGGCGTGAAGGAGGAGGACACGCGGTCGCTGCGGCTGGTCGGCCGCCAGCCGATGAGTCTGCACGACCCGATCGGCAGCGACGGCGAGCGGTCGGTGGAAGACTTCCTCTCGGACGTGGAGGTGTCCAACCCCGGCGAGCACGTGGATCAACGGCTCCTGAAGGAGCGGATCCACGAAGTCCTGCGGTCGCTCGCTCCCCGCGAGCGGGAGGTGATCGAACTTCGGTACGGGCTGAAGGACGGCACGCCGCGGACGCTCGACGACGTGGCGAAGCACTACGGCATCACCCGCGAGCGGATTCGCCAGATCGAGGCCCGCGGCTTGTTGAAGCTGCGGCAGCCGACACGGATGAACCGGCTGGAGCAGTTCACGGACGAAGAGTTGAACTGACAATGCGTCGACAGTCACGAAGAAGGCCGGGCGTCGGAACGACGCCCGGCCTTCTTTAATAGGGTGGGCACAGCCCACTGACGCATGGGGGCGTTGCCCGTTCGTCAAGTTATGCCGCCCTGTTCCATCGTTTGCTCGGACACTACCAACAGTTCCCGCTCACGGAAGAAGGTTAGGTTTCGGAGCAAATCTGACGGCCGCACCCGTCCCGTGTGATCGGCCAAAGCACCCTCGTCCCCGTTCCAACACGCATACACCTCGACGGTCGCTTGGTGCTGGAGGGCCAGGGAGAGGAACTCGACCAATCGCCGCCGCGACTCCCGGTTGGGGGCGAGTTCCGCCTCGTCCTCGAACCCTTCGTGCTCGCCGTACTGGAAGCCACACCCGCAACCCTCATGCGACCCGACGTAGTACACGCACGGTTTGGAGAATTGGCGACGAACCGCATCGTTCAGTTGAGCCAACTCGGTGACGTGGAATTGTGGGTTGGCCTGGTCCCACGTCCGAGTGGGCAACGGATAGTCGGACGCCACGTAAACGACCATGCACATCTTCAATTCCCCGGATTCGGCAGCATCACGACCGAGCCGTCGAGCATCGGCACGAGCAGCGACTTCCCGTTCCCGACCGGAATGGCCACTGTTCGCGGCAGTAGGTCCTGGTTCTCCGAACGGATCGAGCCGAGCTTCTCCCCCAACAATTGGTCGTAGGCCGTCACGATCCCGGCGATGTCCGTGAACAGGAACGCCGTGCCGTGCGGGACGCCGCCGAGGATGTCGGCCGAGCCGAGCCGTCGGACCACCCATAGGGCCTTCTCGCTGCCGGGGGCGATGGCGACGACGTGCCGGTTCTCCACCAGGTACGTCACGACCACGCCGGCGGCCGTCGTCCCGACGACGAACCCCGTCGTCGGCTTCCCGGCCGGGATCGGGTTGTCCGGGTCGTCCTTGCCCGCGCGCCACCGGCGGATCGGGTCGGCGACGGCGTCCGCGTCGTACATCCACACGTTGCCGCTCGGGTCGGCCACGAACAGCCGCTGCTCGGTCCCGCCGAGCGTCACCATCACCGGCGCGAACGGAATCTTCTCCCGCATCGTCCACGGCCCGGCCACCGCCTTGTAGTCCGCGCCGGTCGCCCACCGCCACCGGGTCACCTGCTTCGCACCGTCAGTCGTCAGGAACTCGTCCGCGGAAATCGTGGACACGAAGCACGGCTCGCCCAGCGGAACCTCGCCGCCGCGCCACATCGGGCCTTGTTGAAGTTTAGCCGCGCCCGGCTCGAACCGGTGGAGGAAGCCGTCGGCGCACGGAAAGACCACGCCGTTACCGGACACCGTCGGCGGACCGGCGGGCTTCTCCGGGAGTTGCACCAACTCGTCCGCCAGCGGCTTGCCGTCCACGACGTGGCGAACCCGCAGCCGCAGCGACTCCTTCTCCCCGCGCTCCGGGATCAACACCCAGACGGACTTCCCGTCCGGGGAGCCACACATCTGCGCCGGGGCGACGGCCGCCGGGACCGGCGGGGCCACCACCCAAGCTGATTGAATCGCCGCCGTCTCCTTCGCCGCCGCGTCGGTCGCGTTCGCGCGCAGGACGTAGACGCCACCGTCCTCGTCCGCGAGGGCCGTCGCCGCTTGCCCTTGAGGGATCGGCCGGGACTGCGGGGCAAAGCCGAGCTTCCGCTGCCACCGCGGCCGGCCGTCGCGGGGGTCGAACGCCATCGCCCGCACGCCGTCCGAGTCGTCCGACCGCACCACGATGAGCGCGACCTCCCGCCGGGCGTTCAACTGCGGGACCTGGATCGGAACCCCCGCGGGCAGCGGCAGCCCGGCCGTGTTCACCTGCAACCCCGTCCCCGGCGTGAGGCCGAGCCGCAGGCGGTACAGCTTCGACCGCGACACCGCCCAGAACGTGTCCTCTTCCGCCGAGATGACCTGCCCGGGCATCGGCGATTTCGCGTCCGTCGGCAGCGACGCGGACGGGATGGCGAAGATGTTCGCGTCCTGGTTCCCCGGCTGGTTCGTGCCGAACAGCCCGAACGCCCCGGCGTCCGTCACGACCGCGACCCGCTCGCCGTCCGTGTGCGGCGGGAACAGGACGTGCCCCGGCATCGCGACCGCCCCGGCCAGCGGCGGCGCGACCTCCGGCGGGCCGACCGCCGCGTCCACGGGTTCGGCCGGGGTGATCGGGAACGCCCGCAGCTTCGACGCCGGCGTGCCGTCGGCCTGCGCGAGGATCAGGAACCGGTTCGCCCGCCCCTCGCCGGCGACCGGCCCGGTCACGACTGGCGGCACGCGGAGCGACAGGTCCGGGTGGTCGGTCGCCAGCACCTGAACGCACTGCACCGGCTGGCGGTTCCCCTCGGCGTCGAACGGCTCGGTGTTGATGACGAACACCCGCCGGGCCTCGGCCGCGACGAAGATCGTCCCGCTGCCCGGCTGACGGACGCCGCCGGGGCCGATCCGCTGGCGGAGGTGGATGCGGCTGAGCCGGTTGCCGCTACCGGCCTCGATCTCGACGACCGTGCCGAGGTCGTCCTTCAACGGCACGTAGACGCGGGTGTTCACCACGATCGGCGGCCCGGCGATAGGGGCTTCGAGCGGCTGATGCCACTTGACCTCGCCGGTGCGGGCGACGCGGGCCGTCAGCCCGAACCCGTCGCGGTCGAGCGGCACGAGGGCCAACTCCGGCAACCCCGGCCGCTCGGGAACCCGCACCGGCACGTCGCGGACGGCCCGGCCGACGCGGGCGGCCCACAGCAGGTTTCCGCTCTCCGGGTCGAAGGCGTACAGGATGCCGCGGACGCTGGCGAAGAAGACCTCCGGCTGCGCGTCCGGCGGGACGATCACCGGTAGCGTCGATTGCCCGAGCGGCGACGAGACGAACAGCAGGCCGCCGGCGGGGTCGGCGGGCGGCGGGACGGGCGGGCGGAAGTCCGGGACGCCGCGGATGAGCCGCCGCAGTTCCGCCTTCGCGTCCGTAATCAGTTGCAGCGCCTCCTCGTCCGTCTCGAACCGGGCCTGCTTGAGCGCGACGGCGAACTCGAAGATGCGCTGGTCCGTCGGGTCCTTCGCCAGGTCGCGGTACGGGTCGATGACTCGCAGCCGCTCGCGTTCACGGACGAACTTCGCGGACAACTCGTCGAACCGCTTCCGCTGCGTGTCGAGCGGCAGGGCGTCCTTGATCCGGTACCGTTCCGCCACCGGCAGCACCTTCCGCCCCTCGACGACGGCCTTCTCCGCCGCGTCGAGCAGCTCCCGCTTCTTGCGGCCGGCCACGAAGTTCTTCAGGTTCTCGTCCGCGTTGCCGAGGTACGCCTCGACCAGCTTCCGGCCGGCCTCGAACACGTCGAACCCGTACCCGGTGTCGGTCGGCTTCGCCAGCGGCGTGTCGCCGTACTCTTTCAGGAAGTCGTCGTACTTCTTCTGCCCCTCGGCCGGGTTGTCGCGGGCGGTGACGGCGGACACGGCCGTGTGAACGTCACTGAGCTTGCCGAAGAACTCGTACTTCGGCTTGTCGTCGCTCGCCGGGAACTCGGCCTTCAACTGGTCGTACAGTTTCACCGCCTGGGTGTAGTTCTGGAGGTCGAACTCCTTCTTCGCGTCCTCGGCGAGGAGCTTCTCCCGGTTCGCCCGGTTGATGAGGGACTGAATGCCTGCGTAAGCGCCGACGCCGAGGATGGCGGCGACGAGGGCGAGGAGGACGTACTTCCACACGCCCGGCCCGCGGCGGTTCGGCAGCACGAGTTCGCCGGTGCTCTCCGGCTCGTCGCGGCGGACGCGCTTCGGCTCCGGCTTCTCCTCCGCGGCGACCGGCGGCGGGGCGACCTTCTTCCGCCAGTCCACGACCTTCGGCCCGTCCTCCACGACCGTCGCGACGACTTCCGGAACCTCGTCCTCGACGAGGACCGGGACCAGCTCCGGCTCCGCGACCGGCGGGGCGGCCGCCTCGCCTTCGAGGATCGGGACGAGCGGTTCGGATTCGACTTCAAACCGCATCGGGGCCTTCGGCTTCACCGGCGGCGGGACAGCCACGTCCGGCACGGCGACGGACTCCCCTTCAAAGATCGGGACGAGCGGCTCTTCCTCCGCGACGGGCGGCGGGGGCGGCGGGACGACAGGCGGCAGAATGGCGGTCGTCGCGACCTTCGGTTGGACGACGAAGATTTCCCGACAGTCGTTGTTCGGGCATCGCATCGACTTGCCGACGAGGTCGGGCTGGAGGTTGAACTGGCTCTCGCAGTGCGGGCATTCGACGACGATCGACACGATGTATCCCCGGCCGAAGATGTGCGGACGCGCGTGCGGCCCCGTTCCTGAAAGTGTACGCGAAACCCGCCGACGGTGGAACGGCGTTCGCCGTGGGGCCGTTTGTCGTAGAACCCGGAGCGGTAGCGACGGGGTGTCCGGTCGTGCCAGACACCCCGTCGCTACCGCTCCGGGTTCCAAAAACGTTAGCCCGACTTCACCGCGCGACGAGGGCCGGCTTCGGCGAGGTCGCGGACGTGGGGGCGGCCGTCTTCGCGAGGTTCCACACGAACTGCGGGTAGACCCCAATCGCCACCGTGCCGACGGTGCAGACCGCGGCGGCGACGAGCGGGCCGACCCCGCGGGCCGTGGCGACCGGCCGCAGCGGGCTGCGGAAGTACATGACGCCGAGGATGCGGAGGTAGTAGACCGCGCCGATCGCCGCGTTCACCGCCGCGATCACGGTCAGCGTCTTGTAGTAGTCGCCCATCCCGGTGACGGTCGGGGCGTCGTACAGGCCGATGAACAGGAACAGCTTCCCGGCGAACCCGGCCGTGAACGGGATGCCGATCAGGCTGAGCAGCGCGACGAACAGCAGCCCGGCGGCGACCGGGTTCGTCTGGTGCAGCCCGGCCAGGTCGTCCACGGATTCCGTCGGCTGGTCCGGGGCGTTCAGGTACGCGATCACGGCGAACGCGCCGAGCGTCATCAGGGCGTACCCGACGAGGTAGAAGATCAGCCCGTCGAACCCGTTCATGTACTTCGGCGACAGCCCGAGTTCGGCCGGGGCGTAGGCGGACGTGGTGATGAGGCCGAGCAGCATGTACCCGGCGTGCGCCACGCCGGAGTAGGCGAGGACCCGCTTCAGGTTGTCCTGGAGCAGGGCCATCACGTTGCCGAGGGTCATCGTCGCGGCGGCCAGGACCCAGAGCATGAGCGGGACGAGCGTGCCGTTCGGGAACGGCAGGTCGGTGACCGGCAGGTGCGTCAGCCCCAGCACGCGGGCCAGGGCGATGAACCCGGCGACCTTCGGCAGCACGGCCAGCTGCGCGACCACGGCCGTCGGCCCGCCCTGGTACACGTCCGGGGCGTAGTAGTGGAACGGCACGGCGGTGACCCGGAAGCCCAGCCCGGCGACGACCAGCACGACCGCGAACACGGCCAGCGGGGACACGGCCACCTTGTTCGCCGCGGTCAGCGCGACCGTGATGGCCGAGATATTCGTCGAGCCGGCCAACCCGAACAGGTAGCTGAACCCGAACAGGAGCACGGCCGACGACAGGATGCTGAGCAGGAAGTACTTGACCGCCGCCTCCTGGCCCGGCTTCCCCCGCGCCGGCAGGTAGAGCAGCACGTAGGTCGGAACACTAATCATCTCGAGCGCGAGGTAGAGCGTCACGAGGTCGTTCGCCCGCGCGACGAGGGACGTTCCGGCGATAGCGATGAGCAAGCAGGCGAGGTAGTCCGCGGCGATCTCTTTCGTCGCCTCCTTCGTGCTAAGGAAGACGAGTACGAGGCCGACGGCGAGGGCGAGCCAGCGGACGAACGTGGCGGCCGGGCCGGGCAGGATCGGGTAGTACGTTTCGGTGGCCGTGCGGAGCGAGTCGGCGACGCTGGCTTCCCACGGGTGGAAGACGACGGCGAGGGCGGCGGCCCCGCCCAGCCCGACGAGCGCGAGGGCCGTGTGGAAAAACCGGCTGGAGGTCGCCAGCCCGAGGAGGAACAGGACGCACGCAGTGCCGACGAGGGCGATCTCCGGCACGACCAGCTCGATCGCCCCGGTCAGCGCATTAGTTCGGGTGATGTCTGACAGCGGGTTCACGTCGGCGGGACCTCGATGGGGACTATTGTTTGGGCGGGGCCGGGGGAACCGGCGGCCGCCCAACCGGCCCGCCCGGCAGTCGGAGGGGCGGCAGCCCCGGCGGCGGGCCGCCGGGCGGCAGGCCGAACGCGCGAATCTGCAGCGGCTCGGCGGCGTCCGGGGCGGTCGGGGCGGCGGCCTTCGGGTCCAGCCGCGTCCTGGCGCGGGCGACGACGGCGGAGAGCCGCCGCACGTCCGACGACATCACGTCCAGCAGCACCTGCGGGAACAGCCCGAAGGCGAGGCAGAGCGCGGACAGGGCGGCGAGCGGGACGAACTCCCGGTTCGTCACGTCGCGGAGGGCCGGGGCCTCGGCCTCCGGGACGGCCGGCGGTTCCAGCAGCGGGCCGAAGAAGACCCGGCGGAGCATCGTGAACATGTACCACGACGACAGCAGCACGCCGACCGCCGCCACGACCGCCAGCCCGTACCCGGCGATCGTCACGTTCCGCGGGTCGAACAGCCCGGCCAGCATGAGCATCTCGCTGACGAAGTTGTTCAGCCCCGGCAGGCCGACCCCGGCGAGGGCGATCACGATGGTGAAGAAGGCGTACTTCGGGTACTTCGCCCACAGCCCGCCGTACTGGTTGGCGTCGAGCGTCCGGTACCGGCGGGCGAGGAACGCGAGCAGCGCGAACATCGCCCCCGCCGTCAGCCCGTGGTTGACCATGTGCAGGACCGCGCCGGACAGCCCCTCCGGGTTCATCGCGAACAGGCCGATGACCAGGAACCCGAGGTGCGATACGCTGCTGTACGCGGCGAGCAGCTTCAAGTCCCGCTGGGCGTAAGCGCAGAACGCGGCGTACACGATCCCGATCGCGCCGAGCGTGCCGAACCACGGCAAGCCGTACAGGACGCACATCTCCGGGGCGAGCGGGATGACGATCCGCAGGATGCCGTAGGTGCCGAGCTTCGCGAGGACGGCGGAGAAGACCATCGTGACCGGCAGCGGGGCCTCGCCGTAGGCCGCGGGCAGCCACGTGTGGAACGGGACGATCGGCACCTTCACCGCGAACCCGGCCATGAGCGCCAGGAACAGCCAGAACTGCACCGACCGCCGCTCCCGTTGGACCGCGCGGGCGTCCGCGACTTCCTTCTCCCGGTCCGCCCGCTGGGCCGGGGTCGCGGCCGCCAGCCGGGTTTCCCCGTGTGTGACGGCGTGATGCGCCATCGAGTCCCACATGCTGACGTTCTTCATCAGCACGGGGATCGAGAAGCTGATCGGCCCCGGCCGGCCGGCGACGTAGGCGTTCCCGGCGTTCTCGCGGGCGGCCATCGCCTGCTGCGTCGGCTCGTAGTAGAACGGCTGGTTCGTCGTCGGGTGGATCGGGATCGGGTTCGTGAGCACGACGCCGATGATGCCGACGAGCGTGAGCAGGCTGCCGAACAGCGTGTACAGGACGAACTTCCGGGCCGCGTCCCGCCGGCCGCCGCCGGTCCCCCACTGGCCGATCAGGAAGAACGCCGGGATCAGCGTCAGCTCGAAGAACACGTAGAAGAGGATCACGTCGAACGACACGAACGCCCCGGTGACGGCCGACTGGAGCGCGAACAGCCAGGCGTAGTAGGAGGCCGGCCGCTCCTTCACCGTGTCCCAGGACACGAGCACGGCGAGGAACGTCATGAGGCTCGTCAGCCCGACGAGCAGGACGTTCAGCCCGTCGAGGCCGATGAAGAACTGCACGGCCGGGGCCGACGCGCCGTCGGCGGCGAGGGAGAGAAGCGTCCACCCGGTGCGGTACGTGAACGTCTCGTCGTCGGTGGGCGAGCCGGGGTCGCCGGGCACGGCCTTCGGCTGGAACCCGAGCGACAGGCTCGTCTCGTAGTGGACGAACCCGGTGTACAGGACGATGAGGCCGACGGTCAGCAGCAGGTGGACGGCCGAGAGGTAGACGGCGAGGCCGCGGGCCGTCCGCGGGCCGGCCCGGCCGGCGACGGCGAGGAACCCGCCCGCGACGGCCGGCGACGCCAGCACGACGAGCAGGAACAGGCCGAGGAAGTAGTTGAGCGTCATGGCAGCCCCGGTGCGTCAGCGCGACACTTTGAACACGACGAACACGACGAACACCGTCAGCCCCAGCACCATCCCGAGGGCGTAGAACTGGACCAGCCCGTTTTGGAGCGGCCGCAGCAGGGCGGCGAGCAGCCGCGGGACGAACGACACGAGCCGGGCGATCGAGTCGAGCAGCCCGTCGAACTGCCGGCTGCCGGCCGCCGCGACCTCGGCCGGCTTCACCACCGCGCCGTAGTAAATCTCGTCCACGTACCCCTTGTTCAGCGACATCGCGTGCAGCGGCTTCATCATCCCCGGTACGGCCGCCAGCTCGCCGCGGCGGAACATTGCGAACGCCACCGCGAGGCCGCCGAGGGCTGCGACCGTCCCCAGCCCGGCGACCTGCCAGTTGAAGTGCGGCGACGACTGCGGCCGGACGATGTGTTCCTTCTGGTAGACCCGGTTTGCCAACTGGACGGCCGGGGCCTTCGCCAGAAACTTCGAGAGCCCGTGGTCGTTCAGCGGCTCCACGACGGCCCCGACGATCACCGCGCCGACGGCGAGCACGATCAGCGGAACCCGCATCACCCGCGGCGACTCGTGGGCGTGGTGGCCGGCTTCCTCGGGGACGCGCTCCTCGCCCCAGAACGTCAGGAAGTACGCGCGGAACGTGTAGAAGGCGGTCATCGCCGCGGTCAGCAGCGCGACGCCGAACACCATCTGGTAGATCAACTTGTAGTGCAGGGCGTGCTCCCCGGCGTGGTTGAGCGCGTCGAGGATTTGATCCTTGCTCCAAAACCCGGACAGGAGCGGCAGCCCGGCGAGGGCGGCGCAGCCGACCAGGAACGTGGCGTGCGTGACCGGCAGCAACTTCCGCAGGCCGCCAAACTTCCGCATGTCGATGACGCCGCCCATCGCGTGCATTACCGACCCGCTGCCGAGGAACAATAGGGCCTTGAAGAAGGCGTGCGTGAACAGGTGAAAGATGGCCGCCGCGACGGCGATGCTCGGGGTGACCGCCCCGGCCGTGCCGAGGGCCATGAACATGAACCCGAGCTGGCTGACGGTCGAGTACGCCAGCACCCGCTTCAGGTCCGTCTGCGTGAGCGCGATGAACGCCGCGAGCAGGGCCGTCAGGCCGCCGACCGCGGCGACGATGACCTGAACTTCCGAAACCTGCACGAACAGCGGCGAACACCGGGCGAGCAGGTAGACGCCGGCCGTCACCATCGTGGCGGCGTGAATGAGGGCGGACACCGGCGTCGGGCCTTCCATCGCGTCCGGCAGCCAGACGTAAAGCGGCAGCTGCGCCGACTTCCCGACCGCCCCGCAGAACAACAGTAGGCAGGCGGCCGTCAGCGTACCGTGGCTCGCCGGGTGGGTCGCGATGTGGCGGAAGATCGCCGTCAGGTCGGTGTTGTACCCGCCGGCCGTCCAGAGGAGGAAGATGCCGAGGACGAACCCCACGTCGCCGAGGCGGGTGACGAGGAACGCCTTCCGCGCCGCCGCGGCGGCCGACGGCTTCGCGTAGTAGTACCCGACGAGCAGGTAGCTACAAAGGCCGACGCCCTCCCACCCGGCGAGCAGCAGGAAGAAGTTGTTCGCCAGCACCAGCAGGCACATGCAGAACACGAACAGGCACATGATGGTGAAGTACCGGGCATAGCCCTCCTCGCCCTTCATGTACCCGGCGGAGAAGATCGCGATCCAGGTCGCCACGAACGTGACGGTCGCCAACATGATCGCGGACAGCTGGTCGATGGTCAGGCTGAACGTGACGCGGAGCAGCCCGGCGGCGAACCAGAACGTCGGCGTCTCGGTCGTCGTCAGGGCGAAGTGCGGGGCCTGGTCCAGCACGTCCAGGCGGATGCCGGGGGTCGGGCCGGCGGGGCCGTTGGCGTTCACGTCCACCAGGAGGTAGATCGCGAGGATCGCGGATACGCCGAAACATAACACGGCGGGCAGGTGGGCGAATTTCCGCAGCCGCACCTTCGCGAGCAGCGGCGTGAGGATTGTCGCGGCCAGGAGCAGGCCGAGGATGGTGATCGCGAGCGCCGTGCTAGACACGGGCGGCCTCCTGGGGCTTCTTCCCGGCGGCGGGCAGTTTCGGGTCGTCCGCCAACTCCGGCGGCGGGGTCGGCAGCTTCTCGGCGTCGGTCGTGGCGGGCACGCCGGTCTCGCGGAGTTGCTGCCAGAGGGTCGCGTCGAGCGACTTGTTCCGGCGGTACAGCGAGATGAACAGGGCCATCGCGATGCCCGCCTCGCACGCCGCCACGGTGACGACGAACAGGGCGAACACCTGGCCGGACATGTTCGCGTGGAACCGGGCGAACGCGAGCAGATTCAGGACGACGCCCTGCAACATCAACTCGGCCGAGAGGAACATCGTGATGAGGTTCCGGCGGGTCAGGAACCCGACCAGACCGAGGGCGAACAGGACGGCGGCGACCGCCAGGTAGTGCCAGACGGAGATCACGCCGTGGCCCCCTTCCGGCCGGCGATGGCGACGGCCCCGATGGTGGCGACCAGCAGGATCGCCCCGGCCATCTCGACGGCGAGCAGGTAGTCGGTGTAGAGCGAGTAGCCGATGTTCGCGACGTTGCGGGCGGGCAGCTCGCCGCGGCCGGCGAGGAAAACCGTCTTCTCGCGGAGGTCTTCCAGGCCCTTCGCCGCGGCCGCGACCTCGGCGGGCGTGGCGTTCGACTTCAGCGTCGTGTTCTCGACCGCGTTGAGCGTCTGGCGGACGGCGACCCGCAGGTCTTCGGCCTGCTTGCGGACGGTTTGCGACGCCGGGTCTTTCAGGATCGCGAGCCGGTCCGGGATGGCCGACGCGACGGCGTGGTCCCCGGCGTCCGCGGCGGTGGGAAGGCCGATCACGTCCGCGTAGCGGTCGCGAAGGCCCTTCGTTTTTTCGTGCAGTTCGTCCTTCGTCGTAGCCTTCCCGGCGTCCCGAAGTTGTTCCGCGATGGCGAGCAGCTCCGCCCGCTCCTCGGCCGTGACCGGGCGGGCGGGCAAGGGCAGCGGGGTCTTGCCCGCGTCGGCAGAGGCCGCCGGGCTGCCCTGGTGCATGGCGAACAGCACGAGGCCGAGGAACGCGAACCCGGCGAGGCTGCCGAGCAGCGGCTCGCGGGACCGGTCGTTCTCGTCCGTGATCGTGCCGGTCTGCGACAGCATCAGGACGAAGAGGAACGTGACGATGATCGCCCCGGCGTAGATCACGATGGTCGCGGCCATCAGGAACGGGGCCGCGAGCAACAGGAACAGCCCGCACACGCTGACGATGACGAACGCGAACGCGATCGCCCCACGGGCCGGGTTCCGCTGCGTCACGAAGACTGCGGCGAACCCGACGGCCCCGGCCGAGAACAGCCAGAACAGGATTTGGCCGACGGTGTCCTTCGCGGGGTCGCCGAACTGGCGCAGCATCCACGACACGAGGACGACGGCGGCGGCGATGGCGGCGAACGTGCCGACCGCGACCGAACGGCCCTTCGGCCGCGGGAGCAGCCAGTAGAACGCCAGCGCGCCGAGGGCCGCGGCGGCGGCCAGTTGGCCGACGGCGTTCCCAGGCGGAGAGGCGGCTAAGAGGTTCATTCCTTACTCGTGTAAGTTTTCACAAGCAACGCGGGGGAGTTATACAACCGCGGCGTTCGACTGTCGCGGATTCACTTCGCGGGCGGCGGCTCGGACGCCGGGCCGAGCGCCCCGGCCCGTGTCCGCACCGGGTCGGTCCCGGCCTTCGTCGTTACGTCGAAGACGCTCAGCAGCTTTTCCTTGTCGAAGATCATCTGCTCGCGGCTCAGGCCGGTCAGGTCGTA
>NZ_JCABYM010000144.1:0-21240 GCF_059499385.1 Limnoglobus sp.
GCCGTCGTTGCCGTTTCGACTTCCGAAGTCGAAGCCGGACTTCGGAAGTCGGGCGCAAATCCCACCCCCGCGAACGCGAACCACCCGGCGGGTTGCGCGGCCGCCACTTGAAACTCGCGCGATTTTCGCCGAGTATCTGTTTCGAGTTCCCCGTCACCCACCGAGAACCTCACGATGCGCTCCCTGCTCGCCGCGGCCCTGGTCGCCGGCCTCGCGTACCCCGGTTCGGCCGCCGACCCGCTCGACGGGTTCGACGACGCCGTCACGAAGGCGATGAAGCTGCACAGCGTCCCCGGCCTCGGCGTCGCCATCGTCAAGGACGGCAAGGTCGTCCTCGCGAAGGGGTACGGCCTCCGGACCGTCGGCAAGGAGGACGCCGTCACCGCGGACACGCTGTTCGCCATCGGGTCCGTCAGCAAGTCGTTCACCGCCGCCGCCGCCGCGATGTACGTGGACGCCGGGAAGCTGAAGTGGGACGACCGGATCGAGGACCACGTCCCGGCGTTCGAGATGCGGGACCGCTACCTGACGACCGAGATCCGCCTCCGCGACACGCTCAGCCACCGGACCGGGTTGGACCGGCACGACATGGTCTGGTACGGCAGCACGTTCACCACCCCGCAACTGCTCGGCAAGCTCAAGGAGATGAAGCCGGCGTACTCGTTCCGCACGAACTTCGTTTACAACAACCTCATGTTCATGGTCGCCGGCGAGGCCGTCGCGAAGGCCGCCGGGAAGCCGTGGGACGAGGTCGTCCAGGAGAAGCTCTTCTCCCCGCTCGGGATGACGACGGCGAACACCAGCCCGAAGAAGCACCCGAAGGGCGGCGACGTGGCCAGCCCGCACGAGCGGCAGAAGAAGGGCCGGCCGCTGCCCGTCCCGTGGCTGAACCTCGACGCCGTCGGCGCGGCCGGGTCGATCAACGCGTCGGCCGCGGACATGGCCAAGTACGTGCAGTTCCAACTGTCCCGCGGCAAGGCCGGGGACAAGCGGCTGGTGAAGGCCGACGTGTTCCGCGAGATGCACAAGCCGCAGATGCTCGTCCCGAAGGGGGCCGGCCTCGGCGGGCTGTTCAACGGCGACGCGAAGTCGTCCAGCTACGGCCTCGGCTGGTTCCTCACCGACTACCACGGCCGCACGCTGGTCGAGCACGGCGGGAACGTGGACGGCATGACGGCGCAGGTCGGGTTCCTCCCGGACGAGAACCTCGGCGTCGTGTTCCTGGCGAACCTCGGCCAGTCGGCGCTGCCGGCGGCGCTGATGTTCGACACGTTCGACCGCTACCTCGGCCTGCCGGTAACGACGGACCGCGTCGAGGGCACGTCGCTGCTCATGTGGGCGGTGGCGGCCGGCACGCAGGTGGCCGGGGTGAAGTTCGACGAGTCGAAGCGGCAGAAGGACGCGAAGCCGCCGACCGAGCTGAAGAACTTCGCCGGCAAGTGGGAGGACAGCCAGCTGTACGCCCCGGTCGAGATCAAGCAGGACGGCGAGAAGCTGAAGCTGACGTGGACGAATTTCGCTTACGACCTGGAGTTCTGGCAGTTCGGGTCGTTCCGCGGGACGGACCCGAACGGCCGGTGGCCGAGCGTGGGCGTCCACTTCACCCTGGACGAGAACGGCCGGCCGACGGAGCTGAAGCTCGTCGGCCTGAACGTTGACGACGTGCGGTTCAAGAAGGGGAAGTAGCCGCCGTCACCCGCCGAGCGCGGCGTCCGCCCACAGGAGGAACTTCGCCCACACCGAGTTAGGATCGACCGCCCGCGGCATGTACGTCCGGGCGTTCTGCCGCAGCCGCTCGTCGGGGGACAGCAGTTCCTCCCGCGACTGGTTCGGGACGACCGCCCCGGCCACCGCGGCCAGCAGCAACAGGACGAGAAGGGGCTTCTTCACGTTACGATTCCCAGGAGGGGAGGGGAACCTAACCGCCGCCGATCATAGCCGGGCGGCCGGGCGGGCGAAAGCCTTTCCGGGGGAAATCGGGCCGCGACGCGCAAAAAGAAAGCCGCCGGGTCACCGGCGGCTTTCGCGTTGAAGCAGGGGTCACGCCCCGGCCGTCGCCCGCGGGCGGGCCAGCCGCTTCGCCAGGACCGTCAGCCCGCCGATGGCGGCGACGCCGACGGCCGCGAGCACCCACCGCGTCGGGCCGGTGAACGCCGCCCGCGTCGGGCCGTCCGAGATCGACCCCGCCGCGCCGTCCGGTTCCGGTATCGTAATCGTCCGCTTCGCGACGTGGCCGTCGCCGGCGTTCACCTTCACCGCGTACCGGCCCGGCGGCGGGGCCGCGAACTCCCAGACGCCCTTCGCGTCCGTCTTCCCTTCGAGAATCACGACGTTCGCCGCGTCCGTCACCGTCACCGCCGCGGCGTCGGCCGGGGTGTCGTCGTCGTAGTACGCCTCGACGCGGACGCGGCCGTCCTTCAACGTCGGTTCGAAGTCGAGGCCGTGGGCGGCCGCGGCGAGCGGCATCGCCAGCACGAGCAGGAGCGCGGGAACGGAGCGGGTCACGGCACGCCTCGCGGGTGTTACGATTCGACGAAGCGTATTATCGGGGCCGCCCGGCCGCGGGGAAGGGCGGCGGGACGGATTGTCGGATTCAAGTTTCGACGGGCCGCGGCCGAGATGTGAACAAAAAGACATTATAACTGTCGCGTCAACCCAGGTGGCGATTCCGCCACGGGGGGCCACCCGTGGCGGTGGCGGCGGTGGCGGTGTCGCTGCCAACCCGGCAGCCGGTGCAAGTTTCGCCCCGGCCGGCGTTCGGAAAATTGAGGCTGGGGTTGACGGCGGACGGACCCGCCGGCATTCTCCCACCCTCGAAACTCTGGGGATCGTGCCATGCTCCGCGCCGCGACCGCGCTGGTCGGATTGTTCGCCCTCGCCTCGACCGGGTGCTCGACGTTGAACAACACGGAGAAGGGGGCGCTCGTGGGCGGCGGCGTCGGGTCGGTGGTCGGCACGGCAATCGGGGCGGCGACCGGCAACCCGCGGACCGGGGCGGTGGCCGGCGGCCTCGGCGGGGCGGCCCTCGGCGCGCTGGCCGGCAACCGGGCGGACGAGCGGGACCACGCCATCGAGAAGGCCGAGTTGCGGGAGGCGGCGACGAGCCAGCAGGCGCAGCTGGGCCTCATCGACGTGGTCAACCTGTCCCGCCAGGGGACGGACGCGGACGTGATCGTCGCGCAGATTCGGAACACGCGGTCGGCGTACAACCTGTCCACGACGGACATCGAGTACCTGACGGCCCAGGGGGTGCCGCCGAAGGTGATCCGGGCGATGCAGGACTCGCGGTTCCGCGGGGAAGCCCCGCCGCGGCGGCCGGTGATCGTCCGCGAGGCCCCGGTCATCATCGAGCGGCCGGTGCCGGTGTACCCGGTCGTCGGCCCGCCGGCGATCGGGTTCCACTACTCGCACGTCCGCGTGCGGTGAGGTCAGAGGTCAGAGGTCGGAGGTCAGAGGTCGGACATCAGAGGGCGGGTTTCCTGACCTCTGATGTCCGACCTCTGACTTCTTTTCCGCTGCGAGGAAGTCATCTTGTTCGACGTTTGAAACAAGGGGTACAGTGCGGCCGCTCGTTCCCGCACGGATGCCCCCGCGATGCCCGACGTTTCGCCGACGGTCCGCCGGCCGTTTTCGTTGACCGTTTCCCGCCCGTCCGCCCGTGCTGCGTTCTTCGCGGTGCTGGCGGTCGCCGTCGTCGTCACCGCCGTCAAGTATTACGCGAAGGCCGAGAAGCCGAGCCGCCTCGGGGAACTGACCCGCACCGCGTTCCTGCGGTGGCGGCCGCAGATTCAGGCGCTGGGGGCCGGGACGGACATCTACGCGGCGTTCAACTACCCGAACCCGCCGATCATGGCGCTGATCCTGTACCCGTTCACGGAGCTGCCGCCGCTGGCCGGCGCGATGGCGTGGTTCGCGGCGAAGGTCGCGATGGCGGCGTGGATCGTCGTTTGGTCCTTCCGCGTACTCGGTACTCGGTACTCGGTACTCGGTACGCCGTCTGTGCAAGGGGACAGGAACAACGAACCACGACCTCTGCCAGACCCCAGACCCCAGACCCCAGACCCCGTCCCCGACTGGGCGAAGGCCGTCGCGGTCCTGCTCGCGTTCCACCCGATCCTCGGCGACTTGGCGCACGGGAACGTCAACATCTTCCTCGCGTTCCTGATCTTCTCTTCGCTCGCGCTGTTCTGCCGCCGCCGGGACTTCGCATCGGGAATGGTGCTGGCGCTTGCCGTCGCGTGCAAGGTGACGCCGGCGCTGTTCGTGCCGTACCTCGTCTGGAAGCGGGCGTGGAAGGCACTGCTCGGCACGCTCGTCGGCCTCGGCGTGTGGCTGTTCGCCGTGCCGGGGCTGGCGCTCGGCTGGGACTACAACGCCACGCTTCTGACGAGCTGGTACGAGCGGATGGTGAAGCCGTTCGTCGTGGACGGCAAGGTGACGAGCGAACACCCGAACCAGTCGGTCCCCGGCGTCGTGTTCCGGCTGCTGACGGCGGAACCGTCGTTCCTCGACTACGACGACGAGGACGGCCGGCCGGTCGCGACCGGGTTCCACAACGTCGCGGCGCTGTCGCCGGGGCAGGCGCAACTCGTGGTGAAGGGCGTCATGCTGCTGTTCGCCGCGACGATCGTGCTGCTCTGCCGGTGGCCGACGCACCGGGTCGCCGTGCCGCGGGCGGGGCCGCGGCTCGCCGCCGAGTTCGGGCTGATCCTCCTCGGGATGCTGCTGTTCAGCGAGCGGACGTGGAAGCACCATGCGGTCACGCTCGTCCTGCCGTTCGCCGTGCTCGCGTGGGCCGCGACCGCCCCGGAGCTGCCGCGGCTGACGCGGAACGTCGTCCGCGCCGCGTTCGTCCTGATCGGCGGGCTGATGGTCGTGCCGAGCTTGTTGCCGGAACAGGAACAGGACCTCGCGATGGTCTACGGCCACTCGGCGGCGGCGTTCGCACTCACGGCCATCGCGCTGGCGGTCGTGCTGCGGGAAATCCGCCCGCGGTCCACTTGATTCGGCCGGCCGGTCCGTAGGATGCCACGGGCAACACCCTCGAATCGGCATCCCGATGGCCCGCTCGCGTCACCCACGGTCGCGATGGCTCCCCGTCCTGGCGGTGTTGCTCGCCTGCGCTCAAATCGTGTCGGCCGTCGGCTTCCCCGCGATTGCGAAGGCGTCCGCCGAGCGCGCCCGCTGCGGCGGGGCGTCGTGCGGCTGCCGCACCGTTGCCGAGAGTACCTCGGCCGCATGCTGCTGCGCGACGGGGAAGAAGACAATCCTGATCGTTGAACCCGAGTCTTGTTGCTCGAAGGCGAAGCCGACGAAGAGTTGTTGCGCGAAAAAGAAGCCGACCGAAGAAGCCGAACTGATCTGGGTCGTCGGGATGTTCGCGCGTAGTTGCAAGGGCCACGGCCAACTCGGGTGGCTCGCGATGGAGCCGGCCGTGCCGCCGGTCGTGGCCGTCACTTCGTTCCTCCCGCCCGATTCCGCCGCGGTCCCCGCGACGGACTTCCGTTCCACTTCTATTCCTTCGATTCCCCCGGACCCGCCGCCGCGGGCGACCGCCTGAGTCGCCCGGCGTCGTTCACCCCGTCGCGATGCGTTCGCGTCGTCGGCGTGCGTCCATTCACACCTGGGGAATTCCATCCATGCCTTCCAGTAACCGACGCGGGCGCGGCGGCTTCACGCTGATCGAGTTGCTCGTCGTCATCGCGATCATCGCCATCCTGATCGGGCTGTTACTGCCGGCCGTGCAGAAGGTCCGCGAGTCGGCGGCGCGGATGAGCTGCACGAACAACCTGAAGCAGTTCGGCCTGGCGCTGCACAACCACGAGTCGGCCCTCGGCGTCTTCCCGCCGGGCCGCGACCCGTTCCCGAAGGTCTTCTCCGCGAACGCCCGGCTGCTCGCCTACGTCGAGCAGGACAACCTGAACCGGCTGATCGACTACACGCAGCCGCCGCTCGACTTCACGAACACCGGGACGAACCCGAACGACAACCCCAGCGCGACGTGCCCGGCGAAGGCCCCGCTGCGGCTGTTGCTCTGCCCGAGCGACGCGGTCGGCGACCGGGTGTCCGGGTCGGCCTACGCCGGCGGGAACTACGTCGCGAACGTCGGCAGCGGCACGGTCGCGTCCGGCCTCATCGCCCAGGGGGACGGCATGTTCACCGACAAGCCGCGGAAGGTTGCGAGCGTCACGGACGGGCTGTCGAACACGGTCGCGTTCTCGGAAACGCTCAAGGGCAACGGCGTGACCTCGACCGGAACCGTGCCGACGGACGCGAAGCGGGAGCGGTACATGTTCACCGGCGGCGTGGACACGCCGCAGGCCGGGTGCGAGTCGGCGTCCGGCGGGGCGTGGAGCGGCCGGCGGGCGGAGAAGTGGATCGACGGGCACTACCACAGCACGCTGTACAACCACTTCTACCCGCCGAACGCCCCGCAGTGGGACTGCGGCAACACGTCCGGCAACAAGGGGCTGACCGCCGCCCGGAGCGGGCACGCCGGCGGCGTGAACGTGCTGCTCGCCGACGGCAGCGTGCGGTTCGTGACGAACAACGTGCAGCCCGCGACGTGGCGGGCGCTGAGCACGCGGGAGGCGGGGGAGGTGGTCGGGGACTACTGACCGCCGAGGTTTTCACCCCGAAGGGGTGGGAGATGTCAGCCCAGGGCAAGGGCCGCAAGGCCCGCCGCCCTGGGTGGCGGCCGCAACCACCCGGCAGGCTGAAAGCCTGCGACAAGGCGGTCGCGGACACGCACACCCTCCCGCGCCCCCGCGCCCAGGGCGTTGCCCTGGGCTGAGCGCTCCCACCCCTTCGGGGTGAAAACCGGTCGCCGCCTTCCCCCGTCGGCGGTTGATAGATTGCACTTCATGAACCATCCCGCACTCTCCCCTCCACTCCTTACCCCCGACCTGCCGGGCGTCGGCGGGCGGATCAAGGCCGAACTCGACGACTTCGTCGTCGAGGAAATCCCCGCCTACGAGCCGTCCGGCACCGGCGACCACCTGTACCTCTGGGTCGAGAAGCGTGACCTCAGCGCCGAGTACTTCGTCCGCCAGGTCGCGAAGCGACTGGACGTTCGGGCCGACGACGTCGGCACGGCCGGGCTGAAGGACCGGCACGCCGTCACGCGCCAGTGGGTGTCCGTGCCGAAGGCCGCCGAGCCGCGGCTGGGGCAACTCGACGGCGACGGCGTCCGCGTGCTCACCGTCTCCCGGCACGCGAACAAGCTGAAGCCCGGCCACCTCCGTGGCAACCGGTTCACGATCCTCGTCCGCGACGCCGCCGGCCCGGAGCGGGTCGAGCCGATCTTCGCGCGGGTTCGCGAGCACGGCCTGCCGAACTACTACGGCCCGCAGCGGTTCGGCCGGGACGGGGAGACGGCCGACAACGGCTTCCGCATGATCCGCGGCGAGCGGCTCAACGCCCCGCCGTTCCGCCTGAAGCTCTACCTGTCGGCCGCGCAGTCGCTCCTGTTCAACGACTACCTCGGCCGACGGCTAACGGACGGCCTCCTCCGCACGGTGCTGCCTGGCGACGTGATGATGAAGTGGCCCGGCGGCGGCATCTTCGTCGCCGACGACGTGCCGACGGAACAGGCCCGGTTCGACCGCCGGGAGACGGTGACCGGCGGCCCGATGTTCGGCAAGAAGACGTACCCGGCGAAGGGCGAAGCCGCCGAGCGGGAGGTGGCAGTGCTGTCGGGGAACGGCCTGACACCGGCGAACCTCGACCGCCCCGGCAAGTGGATGACCGGCACGCGGCGGCACAACCTCGTGTACGTGGACGACCTGTCCGCGGCGTGGGAACCTGTCGGGCTTCGCCTGACGTTCTCGCTGCCGGCCGGCAGCTACGCGACGGTGCTGCTGCAGGAGGTGATGAAGGCAGAAGCGGAGACGCCGCACCCCGCCGCGCCCTTGCGTGTATGGCCGGGGCTTACCCAGCGGGAGGTGATCGAGGACGAGGAAACGCTGTAAAAGAGTGACGCCGCTCACAGGCTTGGGGTATGCCCCGGGCATCTGCGAGCGGCGTCGGTGGTTTGGTGTTCGAGTGACGAACTCTACTTCAATAACTATACGCTGGCAAGATGAAGTCCGGATGTATCCGGCGTGCGCGGTTCGTGAAAAAACTTCGTTTCCTGACAGCCCTCACCCGTGTAGACGAACCGGCGGCCGCGATGGTTCGCGGTCATTCCTCATAAAGAAGGAACTTCGCCCGCCGGTCGCGGAACTTCGCCAGGTCGCCCTGCCACGCCCGCTCCAGTTCCGTGACCGACTTCCCGGCCGTCAGCCCGTCGAACGTCGCCTTGTGGATGAGCAGTGTGTCGTACCGCTTCGGCTCCCACTCCTTCGCGTAAACCTTCCGCAACACCGCCGCGACCGTCAGCCCGACGTGGACCGGCCGCAACTTCTCCCAATCCTCGACGATGACGTCCACGCCGCCGCACTCCTTGTCCTTGTGCGTGGAACTGACCGGCGTGCGCGTCACCGGGACGAACCGGACGCCGGCCAGCCGCTGCTGGTTCAACTCGGCCGCGAGTTTGCGGGAGTCGATCCACGGCGCGCCGATCCACTCGAACGGCCGCTCCGTCCCACGGCCGACACTCACGTTCGTCGTCTCCAGCAAGCCGATGCCGGGGTAGAGCAACGCGGCCGTCAGGTGGCGCATGTTCGGCGACGGGTTCCGCCACGGCAGCCCGGTCCGGTCCAGCGTGTCGCCGCGCCGCCAGTTCTCGCACTTCACGACTTCCAAGTCCGCGCCGACCTTGCGTTCGTCGTTGAACAGCTTCGCCATCTCGCCGATGGTCAGCCCGTGACGGAGCGGCAGTTCGTGGTAGCCGACGAACGCCCCGCGGCCGGGGTCGCGGACCGGGCCTTCGATCCGTACGCCGCCGATCGGGTTCGGCCGGTCGAGGACGACGACCTTCAGCCCGTTCTCCTTCGCCGCTTCGAGGATCAACCCGAGCGTGCTCGGGTACGTGTAGAACCGGCAGCCGATGTCCTGGATGTCGTAGACGAGCGTGTCGATGCCCTTGAGCGTGTCGGCCGTCGGCTTCCGCCGCTCGCCGTACAGGCTGAACACCGGCAGCCCGGTCTTCTCGTCCGTGCCGTCGCCGACCTTCTCGTCCTTCTCGCCGCGGATGCCGTGTTCGGGGCTGAACAAGGCGACTAGCTTAACCCCCTCGGCCTTCGCGAGCAGGTCGATGAGCGGCGTGCCGTCGGTCGCCCGGCCGGTGTGGTTCGTGACGAGGCCGACCTTCCGCCCCTTCAGCTTCGCGAAGCCGTCGCGCTCAAGCACGTCCACGCCGGTGAGGACCGGCTTCGAGACGGTCGCGTTCTGGCGCAGCGGCCGGTCGCCGGTCGTGGTGATTGCGCTCGCCACGATGGTCGCGACCTCGCGGCGTAGCGGCGTGGCGTTCCCTTTCTTTTCGTCCGGGTGGAGGCGGTTCGACAGGATGATGATCGCCGTCTTCGTCGGCGGGTCGATCCAGATCGACGTGCCGGTGAACCCGGTGTGGCCGAACCCGTCGCCGGCCGGGAACAGGTCGCCGCGCGGGGCGGAATAGCTCGTATCGACATCCCACCCCGGCGACCGCTGGCCGCCGGGCACGGCCCGCGGTTCCGTGAACAGCTTCACCGTCAGCGGGCTGAGGATTCGCACGCCGTCGACTTCGCCGCCGCGCATCAGCATACGGCAGTACGGCGTCAGGTCGTCGGCCGTGCCGAACAGCCCGGCGTGCCCGGCGACGCCGCCGAGGGCGAACGCCCGCGGGTCATGGACCTCGCCGGCGATGTGCCTCCCGTCGCGGACACCGGTGACGGCGAACGGCAGCCCGGCCCCCGGCTTGTATCCGGTGTGCTTCAGCTTCAGCGGCGCGAAGACGTTCTCGGCCGCGAACTGATCGACGTGCTTCCCGGAGACGCGGTGAACGATCTCGCCGAGGACGATGAACCCGACGTCGCTGTACTTGAACTCGGAGCCGAGCGGCCAACTCAGCTTCAGGGCCGCGACGCGGGCGAGCATCTCGTCCCGCGTGCCGACGTAATCTTTAATCGCGTTGTCCGGAATCAGCCCGGTCGTGTGCAGCAGGCAGTGTTCAATCGTGACATTGTCCTTCCCGTTCGCGGCGAACTCCGGCCAGTATTTCGCGACGGGGTCGGCCAGCCGTAGCTTGCCCTGCTCGACGAGCAGCATGACCGAAGTGCCGGTGGCGATGGGTTTCGTCAGCGACGCGAGGTCGAAGACGGCGTCGAACGTCATCGGCTGCTTCTCGGGGACGAGTTGCCGGTGGCCGAACGCCTTGCGGTAGACGACCGCGTCGTCGTGGACGACGACGACGACCGCGCCGGGGAGGTTCGCCTTCTGGATCGCCCCCTCGACGGCCGCGTCGATCCGGCCGAGCCGGGCCTTGTCGATGTCCGCGAGGGCGGGCGTCGCGAGGAGGAGTGCGAGGATCAACGTGCGCATGGGAAATCCGGTGGGTTAGACGGGGGTGCAAGACCTGACTTCCGAAGTCCGGCTTCGACTTCGGAAGTCGAATGGGTGGTGTGGCGGTTGCCGATCCGCGAAGGCCGCTGCGACGTTCGACTTCCGAAGTCGAAGCCGGACTTCGGAAGTCAGGCGCTTACTCGATCGCCGACAGCAGCCCTTCCATCTCGCCGAGCGCGTGGCCGTCGCCGGCGGCCCGCGCCGCGGCGATGCCGTCCCGCAGCATCCGGCACGCTTCCTCGACCCGGCCCAGCCGGTTCAGCGCCTGCCCGGCCATGTGGAACGCCGGCACATACGGCGACCGCGCGATCAGCTCGCGGAACACCGCCACCGCGGTCGCGTCGTCGCCGGCGCTGACGTGTTCCATGCCCAGTGAGTAGCGGAGCAACTCGTCCGCCGGGTCGTCGGCCAGCATCGCCTCGATCTTTTCCATCCGCGCCGTCTTCGCCATCGGAAATACTCTCGCGGGCACTCGGTTCCCCTCAAGTCTAGGCATTCCGGCGGCCCGAACAACCGGCCGCGCCGCCGGCACGACCGGCATCGCCCGACCAACCCGCCCGGCTGTTACGCCGCGCTCACGCCGTCCATCACGCACGACCCCGCCGCGGCCGTCCGCATTCCCCCGGCTCTGCAATCCTTACGTGGCGACCCGCGGCCGCCCCCGCCGATTTCATGCCAGACACGCCAGCCAAGTCCGTCGCCGTGGGGTCATCATGGTGCAGCCCGCTCGCTCCCCCGCCCGTTCGATTGCCGCCCGGTTCGCCCGCACCGCCCTCCTCGGGGCCGGGTTCGCCCTCGGCGGGTTCGCCAGCTACATGGCCACGGCCCAAATGCCAGCGACCCCGAGCCGGGCCGCCGACCGGCCGCTCGTGACCGGCAACCGCCGGGACGCGATGGTGGACATCGTCGAGAAGATGAAGGCGGCGGTGGTGAACATCCACAGCGAGCGGACGGTCACGGCCGCGGCCGACGACCCGTTCCGCGGGTCGCAGCTCCAGCCGCAGCGGGTCAAGGGCATGGGGACCGGAATCGTCCTCGACCCGCGGGGCTACGTCGTCACGAACTTCCACGTCATCGACGACATCCAAACCATCCGCGTCACGCTCGCGGACGGCAAGAGCCTGCCGGCCCGCGTCCTGGCGACGGACAAGAAAGCCGACCTCGCGCTCGTGAAGATCGACCCGGCCGCCGCGCTGCCGCTCGTCCCGCTCGGCACGGCCCACGACCTGCTCGACGCGGAGACCGTCATCGCCATCGGTAACGCCTTCGGGTACGAGCACTCCGCGAGCGTCGGCCACGTCTCGTACAAGAGCCGGGACGTGTCGTTGAACAAGGAGATTTCGTACCAGGGGCTGATCCAGACGACGGCCCCGATCAACCCCGGCAACAGCGGCGGCCCGCTGTTCAACAAGAAGGGCGAACTCGTCGGCGTGAACGTCGCGATCCGGGCCGGGGCGCAGAACATCGCGTTCGCGATCCCGGTGGACACGATGATCGAACGTGCCGCCGACATGCTCGCGGCCCGCAAGCGGACCGGGACGTGGCACGGCCTCGTCGTGAAGAACCACGTCGATCGCGCGGAAGAAGAAAGCCCGGTCCGCCGGTGGGTGTCGGTGGACGGCGCGGAGGCGAACTCCCCCGCGGCCGCGGCCGGCCTCAAGACCGGCGACTTGATCGAGCAGGTCGCCGACGTGGCCGTCCTGACGGGCATCGACGTGGAACGCGGCTTCCTGGACAAGCCCGCGGGCACGAAGGTTCCCGTCCGCGTTCGTCGCGGGACGGAGACGATTTCCGCGAGCGTCACGCTGCTGGCGACGGACACGCGGGTCGCCGAATCCCCGACGGCGGCCGTGCTGCGGCGGACGGGGTTGAAGCTGACGCCGATCGGCAAGGAGGCGGTGGCGAAGATCGACCCGCAGTTGCGCGGGGGGCTGGCCGTGACCGACGTGGCCCTCGCCAGTCCGGCGGCGAAGGCGGGGGTTCAGAAAGGCGATGTCATCATCGGCTTCCACCTGTGGGAGGCGCTGAACCTCGACAACGTGCTGTTCGTGCTGAACCACAAGGACTTGGCGACGTTCCACCCAGTGAAAACGTTCTTCGTCCGCGACGGCAAGGTGCGGGAAGTGTTGCTCGCGCCGGCGGAGTGAAATTGTAGAACCCGGAGCGGCAGCGACGGGGTGTCGAGCGCGGCGAGACACCCCGTCGCTGCCGCTCCGGGTTCTACGACAACTCACTTCGCGGTGTGCGCTTCCAGGAACCAGAGCGCCTTGTCCAGCTCGGCCGTCATCCCCGTCAGCAGGTCGGCGCTCACCGCGTCGCCGAGGCCGGTCGTGTCGTCGATCCCCTTCCGGACCGCGTTCGCGGTGTAGCCGAACCGCTCGACCAGCGCCGCCACGAACGCCATGTCGTCCTTCAGGTCCGTCGGGAACTCCGGCAGCGAACTCGCCTTCGCCGCCTGCCGGACAGTGCCGTTCGCCGTCCCGCCGAGGGCCGTCACCCGCTCCGCCAACGGGTCGATCTGGTCCTCGACCACGTCGGCCAGCTCGTCGAACAGTTTGTGCAGCGAGATGAAGTGCTTGCCGCGGACGTTCCAGTGCGCTTGCTTCGTCTGCGAGTACAGGTCGGACAGGTCCGCGAGCAGCTGGTTGAGGATCGCCGTCACCTTCTCGCGGGTCGGCGCGGCGAGGCTATTCTTGGTGGTGTGCATTCGGATACCTCAAAAGAAAAGAAAGCCCAGGGACGAACGTCCCTGGGCCGTGGGAAAAATGCCCGGTCTATTCTTAGATGTTCTGCTCGATCACCTTCGAGAGGGAGGACGGGTCGATCGTCCCGACGTGCAGGAAGATCGGCTGGTCGCTGCCCTTGAACAGCATAATCCGGGGGATGGTGGCCACGTCGTACTTGGTGGCGAGTTCCATGTTCTCGTCCACGTTCACCTTGCCGACCTTGACCTTGCCGGCGTACTGGTCGGCGATCTTGTCGATGACCGGGCTGAGCTGGCGGCACGGGCCGCACCACGGGGCCCAGAAGTCGGCCACGACGAGCGTGCCGCTGCCCACCTCTTGGCTGAAGTTGGCTTCCGAGAATTCGATCACGTTCGGGCTGGCCATTGTTCTCTCCCTTCCGATGTCCGCGTGTTCGGCGACCTGCTTCGGCATTGTAAGCCGGTCGGCCGTGCGACACTAGATTTTACCGGGATTCGCCCGGCGGCTTTCACGAAACCGCCCCGGCAGGGTTGACGCGACCGGACGGGGCCGCTAAAAATTGAGGACGTTGGTAAGGCCCTGTCGTCTAGAGGCCTAGGACACGACCCTTTCAAGGTTGAGACCGGGGTTCGAATCCCCGCAGGGTCAGATGGTGGTTCCGACCGTGTCCGTCGGAACCGAACACGAGACGCCGGAAGTCTTCACCAGACTTCCGGCGTCTCTGTTTTTCCCGACGTGCCGGCCCGTCGCGGGGCGCGCGATCCGTCACTTCCGCGCGCGGGCCGCGGCCCACGCCTTCAGCCCCTCGTACTCCTTCGACTGAACGAAGTGGACGAACCGCGGGTCGGTGGGCATCGACGCCACCGTCCACGTCGTCTCGAACCGGGTCGCGATCGCCTTCACCAGCTTCGCCGTCTCCGCGTGGTCCTTCTCCTCGACGGCCACCGCCAGCCGCGTCAGGTACGCCGGCCGCAGCGTCGGCTCCGCCCGGATGGCCGCGTCCAGCGCCGCCTTCGCCTCCGGGTACCGCTCGGACTGGCCGAGGGCCTCGGCCCGCCAGTACTCGAGGTACGGGTCGCCGAGGGCCGCCTTGAGGTCGTCGGCCGCCTTCAGCCCGCGGTTGAACTGCCCGGCCGCGAAGAACATGTTCAGCGCCATCAGGTCCGCGCCGGGGTCGTTCGGGTGGTTCTTGTGGTAGGCGTCCATCTCCTTCGCAAGGACGGTGTCGTTGACCAGGAACGCCAGCGCGATCGCCGGGATGTGCAACGACTTGTCCTTGCGCAACTCGTCCGGCAGGCGGTGGAACAGGGCCAGCGCCTGCTCCGGCTTCCGGGGCACGCTCTCCTCCTGGTACGCGACGATGTCGGCCGCGTGCGCCCGGTGCAGCTCGTCCAGCCCGACGTACTTCCGCGGCACCTTCGCGTCCAGCTTCTCGACCAGCCGCCGCACCGACCGGCTGAGGGTTTCGCCGGACCCCAGGAACGCCACGTCGTCAACCAGGACGGCCCCGGCGGCGGACTTCGTGAGGGTCACGTCGTGGTACGCCAGCTGGTCCCTCGCCCCGACCATGCGGAACAGGACGTGCGGCCGGCCGCCCTCGACCGTGACGCGAACGAGTTTGTAGCTCCCGGCCTTGTCCTGCACCTCCAGGAAGACGGCGGCGATCAGTTCCGCGAGCATCGGCTTGCCGTGCGGCGGCACGTCCGGCAGCGGCCGGTCGCTGACCGGCTTCTTGAGCAGGCCGTCCACGGAGAACAGCGGGTCGAACGCGGCCCGGTCCTTCTCCGCGACGGCCGCTTCGAGTTGAAGGCCGAAGGACATCGCCTCGTGCTCGGTGACGGCCGGCGGCCCGGCGACCGCCGGCGCGGCCGGGACGGCCTTCGCGGTCGCCCGCGGCTTGACCTTAAGGTCGCACCCGACGGCGAGGGACACGAGCAGCAACGGCAGGCAAACGTGGAATCGCGGTGACATGGGAACCCAACGGTTGAGTGGGGGCAAACCGAAGGATAGTTCCGATTTGACGACCGGGCGCGGGGGCGGCCGGGAGTGAGGCGAGGGAGCGAAAGTACGGCCGGCGTCGAATCCCTTCAACCGAATCCTCTTGGCATCCCCGGCCCGGCGTGCGACTATAAAGCTACCGCTGGTCCCCACCTTCCATTGTCACACCTGCCATGCCGACGCGAATCTTGATCCTGGCCGTCTGCGCCCTCGCCGCCCCCGCGTCCGCCGCCGAGCCGGTGTCGTTTACCAACGACGTGTCGGCCGTGCTCAGCCGGGCCGGGTGCAACATGGGCGCGTGCCACGGCAACCTCAACGGCAAGGGCGGCCTCAAGCTCTCCCTCCGCGGCGAGGACCCGGCCTATGACTTCGGCGCCCTCACCCGCGGGGCGCTCGGCCGCCGGGCCGACCCGGAATCGCCGGACCAGAGCCTGCTGCTGCAAAAGGCCGTCGGCCGCGTGCCACACGAAGGGGGCGTGCGGTTCGGGGTACCGAGTACTGAGTACACGGTACTCCGGTCGTGGATCGCGGGTGGCTGCAAGTCCGACGTGGGCGAGGCGAAGCAGCTGGCGAAGCTCGTCGTCACGCCGACGCGACAGATTCTCCGGTCGCCGCAGGACTCGTTCCAACTGAAGGCCGTCGCGCACTTCGCCGACGGCTCGACCCGCGACGTGACGACGCTCGCGGCCGTGGAGACGACGACGCTCGGCGTCGTGAAGGTGCTGCCGTCCGGCGAGGTGCAGAAGGAACAGGACGGCGAGACGACGATCCTCGTCCGCTACCTCGGGCAGCAGGTCCCTGTTCGCGTCGCGTTTATCCCGGACCTGCCGCCGCCGGACGTGGCGGTCCTCGCGTCCAAGAACAAGATCGACGCACTCGTCGCGAAGCAGCTCAAGGAGCTGCGCATCCCGCCGTCGCCGCTGGCGGACGATTCGATGTTCCTCCGCCGGGCGTACCTCGACGCGACCGGCACGCTGCCGACCGCCGACGCCGCGCGGACGTTCCTCGCGGACGCCTCGCCGGACAAGCGGGAGAAGCTCATCGACGGCCTGCTCGCGCGGCCGGAGTTCGCCGAGTACTGGGCGATGAAGTGGTCCGACCTGCTCCGCAACGAGGAGAAGTCGCTCGACAAGAAGGGCGTGCAGGTCTACCACCGGTGGATCAAGAACTGGGTCGCCGCGGACAAGCCGCTGACCGACTTCGCCCGCGAAATCCTGTCCGCCCGCGGCAGCACCTACGAGAACCCACCGACGAACTTCTACCGGGCCGTCCGCGACCCGCAGGGCCGGGCGGAGGCCGTCGCGCAAGTCTTCCTCGGCGTGCGGGTGAGCTGCGCGAAGTGCCACAACCACCCGTTCGACCGGTGGACGCAGGACGACTACCACCGGTTCGCCGCGTTCTTCCCGCGGGTGCAGTACCGGCTGTTGAACAACACCCGCAAGGACGACCTCGACAAGCACGAGTTCATCGGCGAGCAGGTCGTGTTCACGTCCCGGTCCGCCGAGACGACGCTGCCGCGGACCGGCGAAACCGCGATCCCGAAGACGCTCGGCGATGACCGGTCGCCGGCGGCGGACGAGGACCGGCTCGGGATGCTGGCCGATTGGGTGGCCGCCCCGGACAACCCGTTCTTCGCGAAGGCGCAGGCGAACCGCGTCTGGTTCCACCTGTTCGGCCGCGGCATCGTCGAGCCGGACGACGACTTCAAGGTCACGAACCCGGCGTCCAACCCGGAACTGATGGACCACCTCGCGGCGACGTTCAAGGCCGGCGGGTTCCGGCTGAAGCCGCTGGTGAAGGCGGTCATGCTGTCGCGGACGTACCAACTTTCCAGCAGCGGCGTGGACGGCAACCTGACGGACGGCACGCACTTCTCGCACGCGATCATCCAGCCGCTGGAGGCCGAGCAGTTGCTGGACGCGATGAGCCGGGTGTTCGGCGTGACGGTGCAGTTCAACGGCTACCCGAGCGGGCTGCGGGCCGGGGCCGTGCCGGCGATGTCGCAGGCCGGGACCGGCGGCCGCCGCGGGGCGGCGTCGATGAGCGAGCGGTTTCTCCGCGTGTTCGGCAAGCCGGAACGCCTGCTGACGTGCGACTGCGAGCGGAGCGAGGAGGCCGGGCTGTTGCAGGCGTTCCAGATGATCAACGGCGAGCAGATCAACGCGATGCTGCGGAACCCGGACAACCGCCTCGGCAAGCTGCTGGCCGGCGGCGCGGCGGACGCGGACCTGCTGGACGAGCTGTACCTGTCGGCGCTGTCCCGGTTCCCGAACGAGACGGAGAAGGAGAGGCTGTTGGCCTACGTGAAGGGGAAGGAGGACCGCCGGGCCGCGTGGGAGGACGTGGCGTGGGGCCTGGTGAACGCGAAGGAGTTCCTGCTACGGCGGTGAACGGACCGGTTTTCGCCCCGAAGGGGCACAACATGTCAGCCCAGGGCAACGCCCTGGGTACGAGCCACCCAACGCGACAAGCCCTGAAAGGGCGACACAGGTTCTTGTGTCGCCCTTTCAGGGCTTGGTCGTTTCCCGGAGTGACCCTGACTTGTTCCACGCTTTCAGGGTGAAAACCAAACCGCTACATGCCGCTCACTGCGGGTCGAGCGTTACGGCCAGCAGGTACAGCACGGCCGTGCCGGAGGCGTTCGTCAGTTCCATCGAGCGGATCACGTCGGTCTTCGTCGGCGCGAACGACAGCTTCGTCACCGCGCCCTCGGCGGCCGGCAGGTCCTTCGCCCGCCACTCGTGCGTTTCCGGCTCGCTGCCGGCGTAGCTCACCTTCAACTTCGCCACCACCGCGTCCGGGCCGGCGTCCGACGCCGGGGCCGTCGTCAGGAAGTGAACCCCCTTCGCCGGCAGGAACGGGGCCAACGACACCGCCTTGCCCGCCCCCACCCGGACGGCGTCCGGCTTCCCCTGGCCCTTCGGCGGCACGTCGAACTTGACCCCGTGGACGGTGTTCGCCCCGCCCTTCAGCGCGACGGCCGGGGCGTTGCTGTTCAGCAGGTTGGTCAGCCCGAGCGTGTACGGCTGCTTCTCGGCCGCCGGCCGGCGGCTGAGCGGCGGGGCGACGGCCACCGGGCCGGCCGGCGCGGGGGCCGCCGCCTTCCCGTCCGACACCTCGGCCGCCGCCTTCCCGTCCGACGCCTCGGCCGTCACCGCCGCCACGACCGGGCAGGTGGACTTGTCCTCGTCCGCGCGGACCAGTTCGAGCTGCCGGACGACCTTGTTCGGCTGCCCCACGTCGATCTTCAGGTACCGGACCTGGCGGCCGTTGCGGGTCTTGAACGCGAACTCGGACTTCGGCACGTCGAACCGGTCGATGAAGTCGGCGAAGTGCTCGCCGAAGTTCCAGTCGTGGTCCTCCGTCGTGTCGTCGGCGTACCGGACGCGGACGGTCATGGTCTTGGTCCCGACCGGGCCGAAGTCCATGTTCGGGTTCCACGACCACCCGCCGATGCCGCTGAGGAAGTGGAACGCCTTCGCCTTCAGGTTGACGCCGACGGTCGCCTCCCGCGGGGCGGCCCGCGAGATGTCCGAGAACGGCCCGTGCAGGGCGATGATCGCCTTCTCGCCGGCCCGCGGCTCCGGGATCGTGAACGGCACGTCGAAGTGCGTCTGCGTGCCGGGGTTCTCGAACTCGAATTTGTCCACGGGGTTGTTCAGGAACAGCGGGCCGAGGCAGCTGACGGTCGCGGCCTGGTTGAGCGACAGCAGCCGGAAGTTGCCCACGGCCACCGCCGGCCGCTGGGCCTGCGGGGGGGACGCGGCCGGCGGGGCCGCCGGGGCGGGGGCCGGCGTGGCCACCGCGACGCCGCCCGCCCGCTCGACCGTGACGGCCACGACCGTCGGGCAGCTCATGTCCTGCTCGCCCTTCACGAACTCGATGGCGGCGACCGGTTGACCGGCCCGCGCCGGCCGGACCGAGATGTACCGGACCTGCTTCCCGTCGCGGGTGGACAGCGCGAACTGGGACTTGTCCACGTCGGTCCGGCGGATGAAGTCGGCGAAGTGCTCGCCGTTCTTCCACTCGTGGTCTTCCGCCTGGCCGTCCGCGTAGTGGATGCGGAACACGACCGTGGTAGTCCCCTTCGGCGTGCCCGTCTCCGGCTTGCCGGCGTACCCGCCCCAGGGCCAGCCCCAGGCGCTGACGCCGCTGAGGACGTGGAACGTCTGGACCGGGCCGCCGACCGTCACCTTCGCCGACCGCGGCAGCCGGCTGGCGATTTCCGACAGCGGGCTGTACAGGTTGATGAGCGCGTTCCCCGTCCCGTCCGGGTTCGGCAGGTCGAACGGGATGTCGAGGACGGCTTGCACCCCGCTCCGCTCGAAGAAGTAGCGGTCGCCCGGCGCGTTCAGGTACATCGGCCCGCCGACCGGCGTGTTCGCCGCCTCGCGTAACGAGATCGTCTGGAACCGGGGGACGACGGCCGGGTCCGCGACGGGCGGCGGGTTCTTCCCGGCGACGGGCGGCGGCCCGCCGACCGGGCCGGTCGTTCCGGGCGTCGGCTTGGACGACCCGGTCACGGCGTAGATCAACAGGCCGAGCAGCACGACGGCGGCCGCGGCCCCGCCGCCGACGGCGGCGGGCTTCCGCTTCCACAGGTCCTTGAGCGCCTGCACGTCGAACTTCTTCGCCCCGCGCCGCTTCGTCCGGGCCTTCGTCCCCTTGGCCACGTCCGTCGAAATCATGTGGCTCAGCGTCACCGGGTCCTGGACGATGTTCCCGGTCGTGTGCGCCGGCAGCCACGGCGCCAGCGCGTCGATCACGTCCTCGGCCGACTGGTACCGGTCGTTCGGCTTCTTCGCCATCATCTTGACGATCACGTCGCACAGCGCCGCCGGGATGCGGCTGCGGAGCTTCTTGAGCTTCGCCGGCTCCTCGGCCATCTGGTGCTGCATCAGCTTCTGCGTCGTCGAACCGGCGAAGGGCGGGTGGCCGGAGATGAGCGCGAACAGCGTCGCCCCGAGGCTGTAGATGTCCCCCCGCTCGTCCACCATGCCGCCGACCGACTGCTCCGGCGAGACGAAGTCCACCGTCCCGGCGATCTCCCCCTCCTCGCCGAGCGTGCCGGTCAGGTTGTCCTTCTCGTTGGCGAACGACCGGGCCAGCCCCATGTCCAGGATTTTGACCGCCCCGCCCTCCTTCGAGAGGATGAGGTTCGCGGGCTTGATGTCGCGATGGATGAACCCCTTGCCGTGGGCGTGGTGCAACCCGGCCGCGGCCTGCGCGACGTACAGCGCGGCCTGGGCGTAGTGCAGCGGGCCGGTCGTCGCCATGAGGGACTGGAGGTCGCTGCCGTCCACGAACTCGAACACGAGGAAGTGGACGCCGTTGCCCTGCGAGATGTCGAACAGCTTGACGATGTTCGGGTGGTCGAGGGCGGCGGCCGCCCGCGCCTCGCGGAAGAACCGCTCGATGGACAGCTTGTCCTTCGCCTTCTCGTGCGACAGCACCTTGATGGCGACCCGGCGGTCGAGGCTGGTGTGCTCGGCGAGGAACACCGCGCCCATGCCGCCCTGGCCGATCGGGCGGAGGACCTTGTACGGCCCGAGGAAGAACCCGCGGTGCTTGCCGGCGAGCAACTGCTTCGCCTGGTACGGCGTGAGCAGCTCGGCCTTCACCAGGGTGGCGGCGCACTGGGCGGCGTCGTCCGGGGCCTCGCCGTTGAAGAACTCCTCGACTTGCGCGTCGGAGAGCAGGCCGCTCTTGCGGAGCAATTCCAGGAAGTTGACGGAGGTTTTCTGCGTTGACATGGGGAAGTCGCGGAACGTGGGGAGATCGGTTTCTGAGGGACCATAGAACAGATTGTCAAGAGCCTGCAGGAAAAAACGCTGACGGCGGTATCCGTTTTCCCGTCGGCCCCCCGGACAATATCGGGTGGCGGAGTATTTTTCCCCGCCCCACCAAATTGCCCTCAATCCCGAGCCAGGAGGTGTTGGACATTCATTTTTTGGGGGGTGGCCGGGGCAGAGTCGTCGGGGCCCCCGGCGCGCCCCCCCGGGCCACCCAGACGACTCCCCCGCCCCCCCGCGCTCGGCCCCCCCGCCCCCCGCCC
>NZ_JCABYM010000144.1:21250-39436 GCF_059499385.1 Limnoglobus sp.
CATACTTTTTTGGGGGGGGGGCGGGGGCCGTGTCTTCGTTGCCCGGGCCGCGCCCCCGGGGGCATCGAAGACTCTGCCCCGGCCACCCGGAGATAGTCCCCACTGCCCGCGGCCGCGTGCCCGGCCCGCCGGTCGCCCGAGCCGTTACATTCCCGCCGTCATTTCCCGGAACTTCCGCCGGCGGCGGCGCATCAGAAGGACAGAACTCACCGGCCCGAAACCTCTTGCCCGGCGCGGGGTTTCATCCCATACTCCCTAATTGTCAGGCCGCTCCCACCGGCCTAGCCCACCGAGGACGCTCGCGATGTTCGGAATCACCGACCGCCGACACTTCATGGCCCACGCCGCCGGGGCGGCCGCCGTCACCGTGCCCGGCCTGTCGTTCCTCGCCGGCCTGCGGGCGCAAGCGGCCGACCTGAAGAAGAAGAACAAGAGCCTCATCATCCTGTGGATGGGCGGCGGCCCGGCGACCATCGACCTGTGGGACATGAAGCCCGGCAGCCCGAACGGCGGCGAGCACAAGCCGGTCAGCACCACGGCCAGCGGCGTGCAGATCACCGAGCACCTGCCGAACGTCGCCAAGCAGATGAAGAACCTGTCGATCGTCCGGTCGCTGCAAACGCGGGAAGGCGACCACCAACGCGGCACGTTCCTGATGAACACCGGCCGGTCGCCGAACCCGCTGACCGAGTTCCCGAGCATCGGCTCCGTCATGGGCTACTACCAGGCGATGGACGTGGAGGCGATGAAGAACGCGGACATCCCGAGCTTCATCAGCGTCGGCGGCAGCGGCCGGATCGGGCCGGGGTTCCTCGGCATGAAGTACGCCTCGTTCAACGTCCAGAACCCTGGCACGCCGCCGGAGAACGTCAACCCGCCGGTCAGCAGCGTCCAGATGGACCGCCGCAAGGTGCTGTTCGAGTCGCTCGAGGGCAGCTTCAAGACGAACGTGCCGGCCGACGCCGCGAAGGCGCACAAGGAGGTCTACGACAAGGCCCTCAACCTCGTGACGAGCAGCCGGAAGGAAGTGTTCAGCCTGGACAAGGAGCCGGCGTCCCTCCGCGAGGAGTACGGCCGTACCGGGTTCGGCAACGGGTGCTTGCTCGCCCGGAAGTTGGTCGAGGCGGGCGTCGCCGCCGTCGAGGTCGGCCTCGGCGGGTGGGACATGCACAACGGCATCTTCGCCGCCCTCCAGCGCCGGCTGCCGGAACTGGACAAGGGGATGGCCGCCCTGACCCGCGACCTCGCGGACCGCGGCCGCCTCAAGGACACGGTCATCGTGTGGATGGGCGACTTCGGCCGCACGCCGAAGATCAACCAGAACGGCGGCCGCGACCACTGGCCGCGGTGCTGGTCGGTCGTCGTCGGCGGCGGGAACATCAAGGGCGGCGTCGCCTACGGCTCGACGGACGAGAACGGCACGAGCGTCAAGGAAAACCCGGTGGACATCCTCGACCTGTACGCGACGATCTACAAGGGCCTCGGCATCGACCCGACGCCGCAGAGCGTCGCGGACGTGCGGGACAACCTCGGCCGGCCGTACTACATCGCCGGCGACAAGCCGAAGTGGATCAAGGAACTGGTCGGCTGATCGACGTGACAACCTGACTCGCGCGCCGGCGGCCCGAAGGGGCCGCCGGTGGTGTTTTACATCAACTTTCCCCTTGCCCCGGCCGGCCGCATCGCGTGAACTGGAGGCATGACCCTCCCCGCCGCCTTCCTGTTCGCCGCCCTCGCCGGCACGTCCATCCCCACGCCGGCTCGCGTTCGTATCGCCGTCGAGCGCGCCCTGCCGCCGTTGAAGCTCGCGGCCGAGACGCACGCCGAGAAGAAGTCGTGCTTCGGCTGTCACAACCAGGCGTTCCCGATGGCCGCGTTCGCCGCCGCGAAGAAGCTCGGCCTCGCGGTCGAAGGCGACCTCATCAAGTCGCAGGTCGCGCACGTCCGGCAGTTCGTTTCCACCAACCGCAAGAAGTACGACGACCGGACCGGGACCGGCGGGCAGGTCGATACCGCCGGGTGGCTGCTGTTCACGCTCGAACTGGCCGGCGACAAGCCGGACGACGACACGGCCGCAATCATCGACTACGTCCTGCACCGGCACGCCGACCGGTCGCACTGGGCCTGCTCGTCGGACCGCCCGCCGTCCGAGGCGAGCAGCTTCGGCACGACGTACCTGGCCGTGCGCGCACTCAAGGCGTGGGGCACGGAGAAGCAGAAGGCCGCGGTCGAGAAACGGATCGCCGCCGCCCGCGATTGGGCCGCCGCGACGAAGCCGAAGGACACGGAGGACCGCGTCTTCCGGCTACTGCTCCTCCACGCGGCCGGGGCGGACGCGAAGGTTGTGGAAGCCGCCGCGAACGAGTTACGGGACGGCCAAGGACCCGACGGTGGGTGGCCGCAGAAGGCCGGCATGGGGAGCGACCCTTACGCGACCGGTACCGCCCTGTCCGCCCTCGCGATGACGAACACCCTCCCGCCGGCGGCCTCTGCCTACCGCCGGGGGGTCGGCTTCCTCCTGCGGACCCAGCAGGCCGACGGGACGTGGTTCGTCAAGACGCGGAGCAAGCCGTTCCAACCGTACTACGAGGGCGGGTTCCCCTACGAGAAGGACCAGTTCATCTCGTCGTCCGCGAGCGGGTGGGCCGTCGTCGCCCTCGCCGCCGCGGCCGGCCGCGAATAGGCATACAACGAATTCATTCCCCCGTTTCCCGGAGCCTCCCCCATGTTCCGCAAAGCCCTGTTCCTGTTCGCGTGCGTGTCGTCCCTCGCGGTGTTCGCCGGGTGCGGCGGCGGGGGCGGCGCGGTCTCGGAAGAGGAGAAGAAGAAGGCGGCGGAGCACGCCAAGAGCCAGGGCGGGGTGACGAAGCCGCCGGAGAAGCCGGCCGGCGAGACGCCGCTGGAGGCGGCCGAGCGGGAGATGACCGAGACGATCACGGCGGCGCTGGAACTGATGCCGAAGATCGACGACAAGCTGGACAAGATGACCGGCGACGCGGCCACGGCGGCGGGCGAGGCGCGGGCCGCGCTCAAGGCCACCGTCGATGAGATGAAGAACGCCCGCGGGGAGGAGAACATCAAGCGGCTCATCAAGACGGCCAAGGAGCAGATGGCCGCGGCGAAGAAGGCCGTCGGGCTGTGACCGGGGCCGTATTTTCTTGGGAATTTCCCGCCCGCCCGCGTATCTGTATGGGGGACGCCGCGGGTTCCCCGCGGGGCCTCGGGCCGGTCGCCCGAACCTTCTCTCCTCAGAACGGGATTCCCCCATGACGCGTAAGCTCCTCGCCGGTGTGTCGCTGCTGGTCGCCCTCTCCTTCGCGGTCGGGTGCGCCGGTAGCAGTTCGTCCGCCTCCATGTCCAAGGAAGAGGTGGAGAAGAAGAAGAAAGAGATGGAGGAGTACAACAAGCAGATGCAACGGGGGGGCGGCAAGCCGCCCGAAGCCAGCGGCCGGTAACGATACCCGGACAGAAACGCCGCCGCCCGCGGGTAATCCGCGGGCGGCGGCGTTTCTCACCCCAGCGCCCACGGCTTCCGGTAGCCGTAGGTCAACAACTTGTTCGCCCCGTCGTCGTTCGTCACCCGCTCGGCCTTCGCGTCCCATTCCAGGTACCGCCTTCGCTCGAGCGCCAGCTTCGCGAGTAGCGTCGCCGTCGTCGAGCGGTGGCCGGTCTCCACCGGGCAGTGCGTCACCGCCCGCGACTTCACGCAGTCCAGGAAGTTCCGGGCGTGCGCCGCCGTGTCCGACGGCCCCTTCTTCGCGAGGGCCGCCCGCGCCGGCTTCGTCGCCTTCCCCTGCCGCGAGTTCTCCGCCCGCCGGATCGGGCTAAGCGCTGGGATCTCCTCCAGCCGCACGTTCTCCGGGACGATCTCGTACCCCTGGTTGCCGTCCGAAATCAGCATCGTGCCGAGCGTGCCGCGGAACTCCAGGTTCCACCCGCGGAGGTTCGCCCCCGCCCCGTTCGCGTTCACCTGCGTGAACGTCGCCAGGCAGCCGTCGTACTCCCACACGGCCTCCATCGTGTCCGGGATGTCGCGGTTGTCCGCCACCGCGAACTTCCCGCCGAGGCACGCCACGCCCTTCGGCGCGTCCTGCCCGAGCGCCCACTGGATCACGTCCAGGTAGTGCGTGCCCATGTTCGTGATCTGCCCGCCGGAGTAGTTCGAGAACCACCGGAACTTGTACAGGCACTTGTTCGCGTTGAACGGGACCTTCGCCGCCGGGCCGAGCCACAGGTCCCAGTCGAGGCCGGCCGGCGGCTCGCCGTCGGCCGGGTTGCCGATGCCCATCGGCGTCTCGTTGCGGTGCATGTAGCTCTTCGCCAGCGTCACCTGGCCGATGGCCCCCTCGCGGATCAGCTTCACCGCCTCCATGACGTAGGGCGTGCTGCGGCGGTGCAGCCCGACCTGCGTGACCCGCTTCGTCTCGGCCGCGACCTGGCACATCCGCCGGCCCTCGCCGATGACGAGGCTCAGCGGCTTCTCGACGTACACGTCCTTCCCGGCCCGGCAGGCGTCCACGAACTGCAGCGCGTGCCAGTGGTCCGGCGTGGCGATGACCGCCGCGTCCAGCGACTTGTCGTCGAGCAGCTTCCGGTAGTCCTTGCCGACGGTCGCGGTCCCGCCGGCCTTCGCGTTCGCGGCCGGCAGGTACGGCTCGTACACGTCGCACAGGGCGGCGGCCTCCGCGTCCTTGTGGACGAGGAACGCGTCGAGCAGTTGGTCGCCGCGGTTGCCGACGCCGACGAACCCGAGGCGGACCTTGTCGTTCGCGCCGAGGACGCGGGAATAGCTCGCGGCGGTGAGGGCGGCGGCCGCGGCGAACGCGCGGCGGGTGGGTTTCGGCATGGGAAGACTCCGGGGCGAGGGAACGGGAATCAGGCGAGGGCGTCGAGCGGGCTGCGGACGCCGTACGCCCCGCGGCGGAGGACGTGGGTGTAGATCATCGTCGTGCTCACGTCCGCGTGGCCGAGCAGCTCTTGAATGGTGCGGATGTCCGCCCCGTCCTCCAGCAGGTGGGTGGCAAAGCTGTGCCGGAACGTGTGGCAACTCACCTTCTTGGCCCACCCCAGGCCGCGGACCGCCTGGTGGATTGCCCGCTGGACGCACCCCTCGTGGACGTGATGGCGGCGGACCTCCCCGGTGCGGGGGTCGGCGGCCGTGCCGCGGGAGGCGAACACGAACTGCCAGCCGAGTTCGCGGGCGGCGGCCGGGAACTTCACCGCCAGCGCGTCCGGCAGCGCGACCGCCCCCAACCCGCGGGCGAGGTCGCTGGCGTGGACGCGGCCCCGGTCCCGGACGAGGGCCCGCACCTCGTCCCGGACGGCCGCCGGCAGCGGCACGGCCCGGTCCTTGTCCCCCTTCCCCTGGCGGACGACGATCTGGCCGCGGTCGAAGTCCACGTCCTTGACCCGCACCCGGCAGCACTCCAGGACCCGCATCCCGGTCCCGTACATCAACTTCGCCATGACGGCATACGGCTCGCGGGTCGCCCGGTCCTGGAGGGCGGCGAGTAGGTGTCGGACCTCGTCGCGGGACAGCACGACCGGCAGCCGGCGGGTCCGCTCGGCCCGCAGCGCGTGGACCGCGTCCAACGGGATGCCGAGGACCTTCTGGTAGAGGAACAGGAGGGCGTTGAACGCCTGGTTCTGGGTGCTGGCGGACACGGCCCGGTCGCGGGCGAGGTGGGTGAGGAACTGTTCGATCTCGGGCGTCCCCATCTCGGCCGGGTGTCGCCAGGTATCGCCGCGGCGGTGGAAGTGGATGAACCGCTCGATCCAGCGGACGTAACTCTTCTCGGTCGGGTAGGCGTAATGGAGGAGGCGGAGTTTGTGGCGGACCCGGTCGAGGAGCTTCATGCGACGGCCTCCATGCGGGAGTATTCGGGTTATCTCGCGCCGGGTCGGGGTAAGCAAGAACATTCCGGGTGCGGGGTCGGAAGCTCGGCGATTTTCCGCTCGCGTCGGCCCGTGCGACCGCGTAATATCACGCGCAGGGTTAGAGAATTACAAGTTCGGCGTTGAAGGCCACCGAGCCGCGGAGGCGTTGATGGGCGCGTGGGGCGTCGGCATCTTCGACGACGACGTGGCCTGCGACGCCCGCATCGCCATGCTCGACCAGTTCCGCGCCGGGCTGCCGGCGAAGGTGGCGACCGATGCCGTCCTCGAAGACCTCGCCGACTTTCTGGAGGACGAGGAGGACGGGCCGGTGGTGCTGTTGGCCCTGGCAGCCGTCCAGTGGGACGCCGGCCGGCTGGATGCGCGGGTCAAGCGGCGGGCGCTCAAGGTCATCGCCGGCGGGGTGGACTTCCGCTGGCAGGACAGCGAGTTCGCGGAGCAGCGGCGGGCGGTGCTGGCCGAGTTGGGGGCCAAGCTCAGCGCTCCGCCCCCGCCGGCTGTGCCCGTCGGCCAGCTCCCGGAGTAAAGGCACGCCGAACCAGGCGCTGCACCTGACCGGCGGGGCATGTAGGCTTTCTGGGGTTCGTAGCTCCCTCAGCCCCGCCGGCAGGTGAGCTGGGTCGTTCGGCGGCGGAGGGCTTACGGGTGGGCGATGGCTGGGAAGGCGTGGACGCTGCTCTCGCCCGGTTCGGATTGCCGGCCCGGCCCGAGGACCGGGACGCCATCATCGCCGCGCTCGATGAGCAGATGGCTCTGGAGGCCGATGAGGCGGGCGACCAATTCCTGATGCGGCTGCTGTGCGCCCAACTTTTCTCGCTCGGCCGGGTGGAGGACTCGCTGCGGGTGTGGCGGGCGAAGTCGTGCAACTTCGACACGCATTGCGGCATCGACGTGCAGTTCGTGTGCGGGGCCGGTTTGGAGCCCACCAAGGCGCACCTGCGTGCGGTCGGCGGGGACGACGCCTCCGACGCCCTCGACTATCTCGCCAAGTGTGAGGCCGGCGAGGACTTCGCGGGGTTCAGCCCGGAACTGGTCGTCCAGCAGGCGCGGGCGTTCTACAAGCACGCCGAACCAGGTAGCGTGTTGTCAAGTGGGGATTCGTGAGGCCCAGTTGGGGTCGAACGGGGCGCGGTTCTTGAGCACGCCATAGCAGAGCATGACGAGCTTCCGCATGCACGCCCCGACGGCCTGCATCTTGGGCTTCGGACCCCCCTTGCGGGTGGGGTCGGTGAGGCGGACGAAGAAGCCACGAAGGATCGGATTGAACCGGACCGCCGTCTGGGTGGGCAGGAACAGGGCCTTCCGGAGGCGGGCGTTGCCGGCCTTCGACAGCCGCGTCCGCCGCCGCACGCTCGTGCCGCTCCTGAACTCCCGCGGGGCCAGCCCGCAGTAGGCCGCCGCCGACTGGGCGGACGGCAGCCGGTCCACGGCCGGCAATTCGGCCAGGAGGGTGGTCGCCGTCTGCCGGCCGACGCCGGGGATGGACTCCAAGAGCCGCCGGTCGTCGGCCAGCCGGCCGCTCCCGGCCACCACCGCGTCGGCCGCCGCCCGGACCTTCCCCGCCTCCCGCTCCAGGAACCGGACGGCCCGCGCGACCGACGCCCGCGCCGCCCCGGCCAGGGCGGGGGAGGCCAGCTGCCCCTTCTCGCGGGCGGCCAGCGCGGTCAGGTCGTCCGCCCGCCGGGTCAGGGCCTGCAATTCCTGGACGTCTGGCGGGGGCGGGGACCACGCCGGCGGGCACTCGCGGAGGGCGTACTCGGCGATCAGCTTGGCATCGGCCTTGTCCGTCTTGTTCCCGCGGCCCCGCATCAGCCCGGCGTGCTCGATCCGCGTCGGGTTGACCACGCTGACGGTGCGGCCGGCGGCGTGCAGGAGGGCGGCCACCCCGTGCGAGTACGGGCCGGTGGCCTCGCAGGCGAAGTGCAGCGGGCGGCCGCCGGCGGGTCGGTCGGCCCACGCCACCAGCGCGGCGAACCCGGCCGGGGTGTTGGGGAAGACCTTCTGGCGGGCGGTGCCGTCGGCGGCCAGCCGGCAGCAGTCGAGCGTGTCCTTCGAGACGTCCAGGCCGACGGCGGCCGCGGTCGAGGTGGTAGTCGAGGTGCCCACGGCGTCCCTCCCCTCTGGCTCACGGATGCGGGGTGGCACTCGACCGAGTGGCCCGCGGGGTAGCGTCCGAGGTCGAGGAGCGCCGGCGGCCGGTCCGCCACCGGGTTCACGAGGTCGGGGCCTCACGCGCTGCATGCGGTTGGTCCGACCGCCGGGCTGTCGCCTCAACGACAACGGCATGGTAACATGTGAGGCGCTGCACCTGACCGGGGCCGCATGTAGGCTTTCCGTGACCACAAGCCTCCGGGTGCACCCCGGCAGGAGAGCTGTGTCGTTCGGCGGCGGAGGCGAGACGCGGTGGGGAGCGTGTTCCGGCACGTCGCGGACGCGGCGATGTACGCGTGCGGGGGCGAGCAGTGCCACCACTGCGAGCGGGCCGGCCTGCCCATCTACCGATACAGCGGCGAGATCATCGACCCGGCCCTGGCGCACGACCCCGCGCTCGCGGCCGAGGAGCCGGAGGTCCACGAGCTGTGCGCCGACTGCATCCTCGGAGGGAACGTGCGGAAGTCCGATGACCGCGTCCGGCAGGTCGCGCCGACGGTCACCCGGTTCGCGGCCGACAGCGCGCGGGCGGTCGAGGAGTACCACCGGCTCCCGGACATCCCACTGTTCCTCCAGCGGGAGGACTGGCCGATGTGCTGCGGGGAGTGGTGCGAGTTCGTCGGCGTCCCGGCCTCCTACGAGGAATCGCCCGGTGTGCCGGCGAGCCACAGCTACTGGGAGCGGGGGCCGGCGACGTGGCGGTTCACGGACCAGTTGCTCCCGGAGTCGCTCCGGGAGGTGAGCCTGTTCCAGTGCGTTCGCTGCAGCCGGCCGTGGTTTACCTGGCAGATGACATAGTGGTGAGGTGGTCACGCCGAACCAGGCGTTGCAGCTGACCCCGCCCTCAAAGCCGGGCGGGGCAGCTGAACGCGGTCGTTCGGCGGGGGAGCCCGGCAGCCAAGAGGACGCGCTAATGGGCAATCGCTGGCTAGGCTCAGGGGCCATGCTGCTCGGGGCGGTCGCCTTGGGGTGGCTGCTGTTCGTGGCCCTCCTAGCATCCCCGCCAGTCGACCATCGCCGGCTCGACGGCCTGTCGCTCGCCCCAGGCACGGTGGTCGAGGTGACGCACGGTGGCGACTGGCGGGTCGTCCAGGCCGGCGGCACCCACCAGGTTGAGCCGTGGGTGCTGGCCACATCGCCGGTCCTGCTCGGGGTGTGCGGGGTGCTACTGTCGATCGTCGGCTTCCGGCTGTGGCGAGCCGGATCACCGAACCAGATGGTGCAGCAGACCGGCGGGGGCCTGTAGGCTTTTCAGGACGTGTAGCTCACCCGACCCGCGCCGCGGCCGGGCGGGGTCGTTCGGCCACCGGAGGCGTTCTTGTCCATGATCTCGCGTCGCAATCTTCTCCTCGGTGCCGGTTCCACGGCGGCCGGAACCTTGCTCCCCGGTCCGCCGGCGGCCGCGGCCGCCAAGGCGGGCGACCCGGCGGACGACCTCCCGCCCCATGTCACCCGGCTCACGTGGTTCGGGGAGCGGGCCGACTGGCGGCACGACGGCAAGCGGTTCGTCTTCCTCAACCGGGCCTACGGGGACGTATACGAGTACGAACTCGCGACCGGCCGGATCACGCCGTGTACCGACCACGTCAAGCACCACGGGTTCGTCCGGGCGCTGTACCTGTGGAACGGCGACCTGTTCCTGAGCGGGCCGAAGGACACGTTCGACCGGGCCGACAAGGAGGCCCGCCAGAAGGCCCGCGACGCGAGTTACCTGTGGGTGCTGGACAAGAGCTTCACGAAGCCACCGGTGCCGCTCGGGGTGCCGTGCAACGCGGGGCCGGCGGTCTCGCGGACCCGGCCGAAGCTGGCATGGACGCACGGCGAGCAGGACCACATCTCCACCGGCGAGATCGCGTACGCCGGCGGCACCCCGAAGCTGGTGAACGCGAGGGTGGTGCTCCGCACGTCGGACTTCCCGGCCGCCGGCCGCCCGCGGAAGTGGGTCGAGACGCAGAACTTCGTCCCGCCGCACGACGACAAGCTCACGGTCACGGCCTACGAGATCGGGGACACGGCGAACACCGAGACGTACCTGTTCGACCTAGCCGCCGGCAAGCTGACCAACCTCACGAACACCCCGGACCGGTACGAGGAGTGCGAGGGGGTCTTCCCGGACGGCGGGTGGACGCTGGTGGAGAGCGCCGAGCGACCGGGCGTCCGGTGGCCGCTGGTGGACCTGTACAAGGTGGCCCAGGACGGCAGCGGCCGGCGGGAGCGGCTGACGCACTTCACCGACTACAAGGGGTGGAAGGGGGCGGAAGGCGTGGTGAGCGACGACGGCAAGTTCATGCTGTTCCAGAACGGCAAGTCCGGGCAGGAGTCGGGGGCCGGGTTCGGCATCTTCCTGTACGACTTCGCCAAGGCCCGGGCGGGTAAATAGCGGGCGGCCGATCAAACCCGTTCTGGCCACGGGCCGGCGACTTCCGATACTCCCCGCGTGCAATCACCTTCATTCTCCGGGCCGCCGAGTCCGGTCGTTCGACGAAGGAGCCGTTGCGGATGTGGACCGCGCATGGCGAGGAGCTGGCCGCCGCCCGCGGGTTGCGGGTCGCCGTCGCCCGCGACGGGCGGCCGGCGGCCGTCGCCGATGTCGTCCGCGCGTGGCAGGACGACGCCGGGTTCCGGGCGGTGTTCAACGGCCTGCTGGCCGACGCGCCGTATTCGGCGTTCCGGTGGGAGACGCCGCCCGTCACCGCCGACACGCTGGCGCGGCCGTTCGAGTTCGTGTTGCTCGACAGCCCGGGGCTGGCCCGCCGCCCGGACGCGGCCGCGTTCGCCGGCCACTTCGCCGGGGCGGCCGCGGGCGTGGCCACGTTCCCCAACCTGGGCGGGGACGCCGTCCTGGTCGTGCCGTGCCCGCTCGCCGACCCGGCCGCCTACGGGCACCTGGCCGCGTTCGTCCGGCACGCCCCGGAGGCCCAGCGGCACGCCCTGTGGCGGGCGGTCGGCCGGGCGATGGGCCGGCGGGTCGGGGCCGCCCCGGTGTGGCTGAGCACCGCCGGGGCCGGCGTTTCGTGGCTGCACTTGCGGCTCGACGACCGGCCGAAGTATTACGGGTTCGCGGCGTACCGCCCGCCGCCCGAGATCGCTCGTGAAGGAGACTTATGAAGTCGGTTGGGAAGAAGCTGTCGCCGGACCAGCGGGACGAACTCCTCCGGGCGCTGAAGGCCCGGTTCGAGAAGAACGCGGACCGCCACGCGGGGCACGCCTGGGCCGACGTGCAGGCCCGGCTGGAGGCCGCGCCGGCGAAGCTCTGGTCGCTCCACGAGATGGAGCGGACGGGCGGCGAGCCGGACGTGGTCGGCCGCGACGCGACGACGGGCGAGTTCACGTTCGTGGATTGCTCGCCGGAGACGCCGAAGGGCCGCACGAGCGTCTGCTACGACCGCGCCGGGCTGGAATCCCGCAAGGAGCACAAGCCGACGGACACGGCCGTGGACATGGCGACGGCGATGGGCGTCGAGCTGTTGACCGAGGCCCAGTACCGCGACCTGCAGGCGGTCGGGTGCTTCGACACGAAGACATCGAGCTGGGTGCGGACGCCGGCCGACGTCCGCCGGCTCGGCGGGGCGCTGTTCTGCGACCGCCGGTACGGCCACGTCTTCGTGTACCACAACGGCGCGCAGTCCTACTACGCCGCCCGCGGGTTCCGGGCGATGTTAAAGGTTTGAGCCACGACCGCCGCCGAGGATGGATCGCGCCATGACGCTCAAGGAAACGCTCGAGCAACTCAAGGCGCTCGGCAACGAGGCGACGCGGAAGCACAACGCCAAGTGGGGGGCCGGCGGCAACCAATTCGGCGTCAAGCACGGCGACATCCGCGCGCTGGCGAAGAAGCTCCAGGGCCGCACGGAGCTGGCCGCGCCCCTCTGGGACACCGGGAACGTCGACGCCCAGCTCCTGGCGTGCTTGCTGTTCAAGCCGAAGGACCTGCCCGCGGACGAGGTGGACCGGCTGGTGCGGTCGATCAGCTTCGCGCACGTCGCGGACTGGCTGATCTCCTACGTCGTCAAGCCGCACGCGGACAAGGAGGCGCTGCGGCAAAAGTGGATGGCCGACGCCGACCGGTGGGCGGCCCGCGCCGGGTGGGCGCTCACCGCCGGGCGGGTCGCGAAGAGTCCCGACGGGCTGGACCTGCCCGCGCTGCTGGACCGGATCGAGGCCGAGATGGGGGCCGCCGACCCGGTCGTGCAGTGGACGATGAACGCCGCCCTCGCGGAGATCGGCATCAACGCCCCGAAGCTCCGCAAGCGGGCCGTCGCCGTCGGCGAGAAGCTCGGCGTCTTCCGCGACTACCCCGTCTCGAAGGGCTGCACCTCGCCGTTCGCCCCGATCTGGATCGCCGCGATGGTAGCGCGGAAGGGGTGAGCGAACGCTCCGCGGGGCGGGCGGTTCGGTACAATACGGCTGATTGGAGTGCCGCCACCGCGACCGGATCAACCGCCATGCCGCTACACGACTGGGCCGCCCTGCCGGGTTGGGAAGGGGTCCATCAGGTCTGGGGCGTCGAGTTGCTTTACGCGATCAAGCCACAACTCCCCCCGGCGTACCGGGCCTACATCGGGACCACGCCCACGTTCGCCATCGGCGGGCCGGAGGACGGGCGGCCGGACGTTGGCGTGCGGGATTGGCCGGGGGGCGAGTCGCCGGCGGGCCGGGTTCCCGATCCCGGTCCGGTCCCGGACGAGGAAGTGGCGGTCGCCACCCTGGCGGCGGACACGGCCCTGCTCGTCGAGCGGGCCGGGCGGTTGGTCGCGGCCGTCGAGCTGGTTTCGCCCCGGAACAAGGACCGGGCGTCGGCCCAGGCCGCTTACGCGGGGGCGTACGCCGGCTACCTGCTCCGCGGCGTCCACCTGTTGCTGGTCGATGTCCACCGCCGGCCCGCGGCGTTCTCGTTCGCCGACCAGGTCGCGCGGGCGCTCGGGCTAGGCCCGCTGGCGCTGCCGGCCCCGCACGCGGTCGCCTACCGCGTCGGCGGGCCGTCCCCGGACGGCGGGCGGTTCCTGGCCGTTTGGCGGCGGCCGCTGGTCGTCGGGGAACCGCTGCCTCAGATGCGGCTGCCGCTGTCGCCGGAGGAGTCGGTCGCGGTCGATCTGGAAGGGACGTACCGGCGGGCGACCGAGGCCGCCTACCTGGGGTGAGCGGGGTCGTTTCCCTTACCGCCCCGCCCGGCTGTCGAGGAAGTCGCGGACGGTGCGCTCGAGCCTGTCCGCGTCCTTCGGGTGGCCGGTCCAGAGCGTGCGGCCGGTGCCGTCGAGCAGCACCAGCGTCGGGTAGCCGCGGACCTTGAGCGCGTCCTGGGCCGTGCCGAACTTCGCCTCGACCGCCAGCCCGTAGGGGAACCGGTGGCCGCGGCGGTAACTTTCTGCCGCCCGCAGCCGCTCGCGGCTCGAACCCTCGTCGCACAGGACCGTCAGCACTTCCACCGCCTGGTCCCGGTACCTGTCGTGCAGCTTCTCCAGCCGCGGGATCGCCTTCGCGCAGTGGACGCAATCCGTCGAGGCGAAGTTCAACAGCACCAGGTCGCCGGCCCGGCCGGTCGGCAGCGTCCGCTCCTTGCCGTCGAGGTCGAGCAGCTTCAGCTCGAGGCCGCGGTCGATGGACTTGGACGTGGAGCCGGTCGGCGGGGTCGTCGGCAGCGGCAGCACCCCGCCGGGGCCGGGGATCGCGACCGGCGGGGACTTCGTGCGGAAGTCCGGCTGCGGGCCGGGGGCGATCAGGTCCGGCCGGGCCGGGGCCGACGGGACCGGCGAGAAGCTGCCGTCGTTGTTCGCGGGGAACGGGAGCGTCTCGGCGTTGGTCGAACTGCCGAACAGCGGCGGCGGCGTGACGCCGCTCGTCGGCGGCGGGACGGACGGCGTGCCGGAACCGGGCAGGTCGCCGGCCGCCGACGGGCCGGTCAGCGGGGCGACGCCGAAGTCGTTGCGGAGCTGGATGCGGACCTGTTGGTTCGGGACCGTCACGTACTGCTTGCCGACCCACTCCTTCACCTGCGCGGTGAGCAGGTACGTGTCGCCGGGCTTCAGCCCCTGGATGAGGAACGTGCCGTCGCGGTCGGTCTGCACGCCGACCTGCGCGCCGGGCGCGTTCTTGGTCGGGTCGGCGTTCTCGAGCGCGACGAACGCTCCTTCGACGACCCGGCCGTCCTGCGTCTCGACGACGCCGGAGATGAGCCGCTGGGCCGCCCCGCGGAGGTCGAAGGTCTTGCTCGTCGGCCCGGCCCACGTCCCGGCGGCGGGGACCTTGACGTTCGACGACGGCACGGTCGGCGGGTCGAGGAGGTTGCCGGGGTCCCGCGGCCTCTCGCGGTCGCGGGGCAGCTCGTAGGGCGAGTCGGCGGGTTGGCGGGTGCGGTCCTTCAGCCAGTCCGGGTCGCGGGTGCGGGACGCCGGGTTGGTGGACGGCCGGTCGCGGTCCCGCTGCCACCGCTCGAACGCGCGGCAGCCGGTCTGGGCGGCGGCCAGCCCGGCCAACAGTAGTGCCCAACACGCCCGCATGGGTCGGCCCCGGAATGGAACGATCAACAGGGATCATTCCGACGGGCCGGTCCGGAATCAAGTTCAGCCGGGCGAATCGTCGGCCGGCAGACCTCCCGCGGACCTCTGCATCGGGCACACCTTGCCGGGGTTGCCCCGCCGCGAGAATCGACGCGACCCGCTCACTTCACCTCGACCGCGTTCCCGGACCCGCCCTCGACCTTCACCGGCACGGACTTCGCCATCGGCCGGTCGTCCCGGATCAGGCAGTCGGCCAGCCGCGACCGCGTCACGTCCTTGAGCAGCAACCCGACCGGCTCGCAGTCCAGGATCGTGCAACCCGTGACGTGGAACCGGTCGCACCGCTCGACCGCCAGCCCGGCTGCGGCCGCCCGCGAGCGGGACAGGTGCAGGCCCGTCACCGTGCAATCCGTGCAGTCCCGGAACGCGACCGCGTTCGTCGTCGTCGGGCTTTCCTCCCGGCTGTACCGCGGGTTGCGGTCCATCACGTTCGGCCCGACGACGACGTGCGAGCTGTGCGTCGCCAACAGGTTCAAGGTGTACGCCGTCCAGAACGTGTTGCCGGTGACGGCCACGCACCGGGCGTGGTCGAGCCGGACGTTGTACTGCGCGTCGCTCAGGACGTTGCCGGTGATCGTGACGTGCCCGTCCCGCAGCTCGTCGGCGTTCGGCCACTTGACCGACGGCCCCTTGACCCAAATGTTGGCCGACTCCGGGGCGTCGTGCGTGTGCTGGATCGTGTTCCCGGTGATCGCGACCTCGGCGTTCGTGCCGCCCGTCGAGTCGATGAACACGTTCGCCGTCGGCGGCCCGTCCTTCGCGTGGTTCGCCTCGATGTCGCAGCCGGTGACGTGCAGGTTGCGGACCTCGCCGCCGCGGACGACGATCCCGCCGCCCGCGTTGTAGCTGACGTGGCTGCCGGTGACGTTGGTTTGGTGTAGGTTCACCGCGTCGAGGAAGATGCCGACGCCGCGGTTCTCGTAGACGTGGCAGTCCGAAATCAGCACGTTGCGGTTCCGCTTCGTCAGGTGAATCCCGTGCCGGCAGTGGCGGATCAGCACGCGGGTGGCGGTGAACTGCATCGTGCCGGTCGCCTCGATACCGTCGGCCTCCGGGTGGTCGCCGACGATCTCGACGCCGTCGATGCTCGGCATCCGCTCCCGCGCCCAGACCTCCGGCTTCATCGTCCGCGGGGCGGCCGATCCGGCGTGCGTGCCGACGAAGTGGAACGCCGGCCCCGGCCCGGCCATGACGACCCGCGCGACCGTCCCGCCCTCGATCGCGGTGAACCCGGTCGTCAGGAGGTTCACGGTAATCGGCTTCGTGACGCGGTAGACGCCCCGCGGTAGGCGGACCGCGCCGCCCTTGTTGACGAGCGATTGCAGGGCGGCCGTGTCGTCCGCCGTGCCGTCGCCGACGAGGGCCGGCGGCGAATTCTGGGCGACCGACAACGCGAGGAACAAACCGGCGAAGCCGACGACTGAAACGACGATCATCCGACGCATGGGTGCGACCTCCGGGAGATTCGCTTGAACGGGCGGGACGGTTTTGTAGGGTGGTGCCGAGGCTTTGCGAGGCCCACCGATGGGAAAGGTCCAACACGGTGGGCCTCGAAGACTCGGCACCACCCTACAAGCAGCGGGCGGGACGCCCGCGGTCCCAGGGGGGCGAAGCCACTTCTACTCGAACCGGCGGGCAGACGCCATCGGTTATCGCGCTCGCGGGGATCGCTAGACTATCGCTTTCTTCTCTCTGGAAGCTCGCCGATGTCCGCGAAACGTCTGCCGGTGCGGTCCGAGGTCGCCGTCGCCGATACCTGGGACCTGGCGTCCCTGTTCCCCCACGACGACGCCTGGGAGACGGCGTTCGGCGAGTGGGAACGCCTCATCCCCGGCTACGACCACTACCGCGGCAAGCTCGGCGAGTCGGTCGATGTCGTCTCCGACTGCCTGCGGTTCGAGACGAAGCTCGAACGGCTCGGCGACAAGCTCGGCACGTACGCGTTCCTCAAGGAAACGGAGGACGTGTCGAACTCGAAGTACCAGGGGATGAAGGCCCGGTACGTCGGCATCGCCAGCCGCGCCGCCGAGGCCGGCAGCTTCTTCCGGCCCGAACTCCTGGCCCTGCCCGACGAGAAGCTGCAAGAGTACCTCCGCTCGCCGAAGCTGGCCGACTACAAGCTGCTGCTCGACCGGCTGGTCCGGTTCAAGCCGCACACGCTGACGACGGCCGAGGAGCGGCTGCTGGCGATGCAGATGGAAATCCACGGCACGCCGCGGAACGTGTTCGACCAGCTGACGGACGCGGACCTCCAGTTCGGACAGATCGAGGTGGCCCCCGGCGAGTCGATCGAACTCAGCCACAGCTCGTTCATGGTCTGCCTGGAGAACCCGAACCGCGAGGTGCGGAAGAAGGCGTTCCACCAGTTCTACGCGCAGTTTTCGGCGCACGCGAACACGCTGACGGCGACGCTGGCCGGGAGCGTGAAGCAGGACGTGTACCACGCGCGGGTGCGGAATTATTCCTCCGCGCGGGCCGCGGCGCTGTTCCCGGACAACGTGCCGGTGAGCGTGTACGACAACCTCCTCGCCGCGGTGCGGGCGAACCTGCCGGCGGTTCACAAGTATTACGACGTGCGCAAGCGCGCGATGAAGCTGCCGGACATCCACTTCTACGACGTGTACATCCCGATCCTGAGCGACCTGCAAACGCGGACCGAGTGGGGCGACGCGGTGGAACTGGTCATCGACGCGCTCAAGCCGCTGGGGGCGCACTACACGGACGCGCTGGCGACCGGGCTGCGGGGCCGGTGGTGCGACCGGTACGAGAACAAGGGGAAGCACAGCGGGGCGTTCTCGTCCGGGTGCTACGACAGCGACCCGTACATCCTCATGAACTACCAGGCGGACGTGCTGGATCATGTGTTCACCCTGGCCCACGAGGCCGGGCACAGCATGCACACATACCTGAGCAAGCACCAGCCGTACCAGTACGCGAACTACACGATCTTCGTCGCGGAAGTCGCCAGTACGTTCAACGAGCAACTGCTCGGTGAGGCGATGAAGAAGCGGGCGAAAACGGATCGCGAGCGGGCGTACTTCATCAACCGCGAGATCGACGACATCCGCCGGACCGTCATCCGGCAGACGATGTTCGCGGAGTTCGAGAAGGTGACGCACGAACTCGTCGAGCGGAACGAGCCGCTGACGCTGGAGACGATCAAGGCGGAGTACCGCAAGCTGCTCGACGCGTACTTCGGCCCGCGGTTCGTGCTGGACGACGAGCTGTCGCTGGAGTGCTTGCGCATCCCGCACTTCTACCGGGCGTTCTACGTGTACAAGTACGCGACCGGGCTGTCGGCCGCGATCGCGCTGGCGGAGCGGGTGACGAAGGGCGGCAAGGACGAGTTGGAGGCGTACCTGCGGTTCCTCCGCGGCGGGTCTTCGAAGGACCCGCTCGACCTGCTCCGCGACGCCGGCGTGGACATGGAGACGCCGGAACCCGTGAACGCGGCGCTGGCGAAGTTCGGCCGGCTCGTCGAAGAGCTGGACACGCTCGTGTAGGGTGGTGCCGAGGCTTTGCGAGGCCCACCGTGCGAGAGAATGTCCCGCCGGTGGGCCTCGAAGACTCGGCACCACCCTAC